>JADFUX010000087.1 GCA_015222255.1 Chloroflexota bacterium | reverse complement strand
TGATATGCCCTGTTCTTCCTCTTTTCCCTAAGTTTAGCGTGAAGTTCTTGATTGGCCTTCAGGAATTCCTTTGCCTCAGCAGTCGGACCCAGGTTATGCGCCTTGGCGTACTCCACAACGGCCTTCAGGCTGTTCTTCAAGCTACCCACCAGTACCGCTTTTGACTTGATGTATTGGTAACAACGCAGTTCACAATCGGTAAACTGTATTGCTGCTGGCCACCAGGTAGCATACTCATCAAAGAAACCAACCTTGTTTCCCACTGAAATCATCAACTCGATTTCTTCATGTGCTGGGAATCCACGGAGGTGGTTGGGATGCTTTTCTGAGACTACTGCACGTCCTATCCTTCTTGTGTTAAATGCCAGGCTCCAGTACTCTATGAATTCCTTAAGTGCATCATCACAAAGTTCCCAGGCAGCCCATTCCCCCATAACAAGGAAAGGTTTCTTCGCCTGGGCTAAAGCCTCAGCAGCCTTCTTCACTTCCTCTGGGCTACCACCAGCATTATCCAGTGGCTTACCCGTATCTTCATACCTCCACCCCGGAACGTACGAAGTAAGCCATTGCTCCCCCTTCCAGTAGTCCTCCTTGGAGAGGTCTGCGGTGAAAACAGCTCCAATGGTATCCGCCTGCAGTTCTCTCTTCATCAGCATAGCGGTAGGCGTGAATTCTAGGTTAACCGGCCCGGTAGGCTTCGCCAGCGCTCTCTTGCAGGCTAGTGTAACAGCTCCAGGAGTTATCCAGGGGAACTGTATGCGAACAGACCATTTGGTTATGGTCTCCAGAAAGCGATAGGAATAACCATCTTGAAGGGTATTATGCATGCTATCGTGTTCTATCTCTGTTCCCACAGTCAGGACGATTATCGGTGATGCGGTAAGAAATGCTTCCTGCAATGCAGAATAGATATTGGCACTCACAGAGCAGAACACGGCAGCCGCCTTTTGACCTCTCCATACCTGGGTATAGGCATCGGCCATATAGACTGCCGTCTGCTCATGACCCACGGTAATAACCTTTATTCCTGCTCTTGATAATTCATCCGCTATCTGCCATGTGCGCCCGCCCACAGCTCCGAAAGCATGAGTGACGCCATTTTCTTTTAGCGCCACAGCAATATCAAAGCCTACGTTTGGCCATAGCTCTCTGCTCCCTATTTGGCGCTTCTGCCGCTCCGCGTAGGAGAACTCCCCCTTCTGCTCCGCCTTGCTCACCTTCTTCCCTTTCTTATACTCCTTCACTATGTCGTCTGCTGGTATCTTTACTCTGTCACTCATTTAATCCTCCTCTGCTTAAATGAATTTCCCTTCATCTCATGCTTCATAGTATTCATGCCTTGGCTCGTACTTGAGTTCCTCCTTGGTCAGGGGTTCCCAATTATCAGGCAGCGGCATGTCAGGCTCATCCTTCAATCCAGGAAACCAGTCGCGTAGCCAATTCAACCTGACAGCCTTACCCCTCGGTGGAAGCTCATCCCAGGGCATATGACTGTGATAGAGGGCATAGTTGTAGTCATGAACGTCGGGAGCGGCGCAAATATGCTGGTCCATCACGCAGTCCAGAAGAACCGGAACCCTTTCTCTCTCTGCTGTGGCAAACGCCTGTCTGAGCGTATGCTCAAATTCACTCTCTCGCTCGCAGCGCATGCCAATGGCATTAATACACTCTGCAAACTTATCAAGCCTCAAAATGGGTCTTTCAAACCCAAATGACATGAGACCTTGATACTCATTTCCAACCACACTTTGCTCTCCCAGGTTATCCCAGTTGGGACCATGCCAGAGATATTTCGTTCCCGGCGAAGCTCCACCATTATTCACCACCAGATAGACAATAGGCATTCTATACCTCGCGGCCACCTCTATATCCCAGGCATTCACAAACAAGCCTTGGTCACCTATCAAGGACAAAACCGGGATTTCCTCCTCGCCCCTTTCCCTCTGAGCTAACATTATGCCCACAGGGCAGCAGTTACCGTGACCAGATCCTGCCTGAACGTTACTGGTAATATATGAAGCATGCCTAGTACACTGCATGAAGGGATCGGCGAAGCTAGACATAGTATAACTATCAGCCACAACCCTTACCTTGTTATCGTACAAGCTCTCGAGCACTTCGCTTATTTTCTGGGAACAATATCCCGGATGAAGGACGGATTTTGCCCTATATCTCGGATGGTCGGGCCCATATTTATAGGCAAGGTCCCTGAGTTTTCCCCTGGCTCTTATTTGGTCGTCCTGGACCCTCCTCAGCCAGTAGCTCACTTGGTAGTCGGGACCTATGCCGTTGGCTTTAGCATAATCCAGAATCTGTCTCAACGTAGCCTTCAAGCTGCCTTGACAGACCGCTTTCGATTTGAGGTAATTCCATGTTTGCTCTTCAGAGTTCACAATTTGCACCACCGGCTGCCAGTCACGCCCAAAGTTCTCAAAGAAACCAACTTTGACTCCCACTGGAATGATCAAATCAATCTCGCCCTTAAAGGATGGAAATCCATGGTGATAGTTGGAGTGGGTTTCTGGGATTATTCCACGCCCTTCTCTTTTGGCATCAAACGGGAGGTTCCAATATTCTATGAATTCCCTGAGTTCGTCATCGCAGTCTTCCCACACGGCGTCTTCCCCAACAATCAAGAATGGTCTTTTCGCTTCAGATATGGCTTTAACTGCCGCCTCTACCTCTGCTGGGTCAGAGCCACCACCATGAACCGGCTTGCCAGTATTCTCGAATCTCCAGTCCGGAACCCATTCCACATTCTCTGGAGTGTATTTCGCTCCTCCCCAGTGCTTTTCCCTACCCCTATCTAGCAAGTAGTGACCATCAATCCCGATTTCAAAGTTGACCGGTCCCGTGGGTTTGGCCAAAGCTTTCTTTATGCCTCTTACCACATGCTGGCTTGTTATCCAGGGAACCTCACTACGGAGCGACATCTTGGTTACCTGCTCAAAGAACTTGTAAGCGTAACTTTCCTGGATGGTGTTCTGGTAGTCATCGTGCTCTGTCTCGATACCGCCCGAGATGTAGAACACAGGCACTCCTTGCAGGAAAGCTTGCTGCATTGCAGGGAACGCATTCGCATCTCCAGGGCCTACGGTTCCAAAGCAAACGACTGCTTTTTCTCCTCGGTGTACCATCGTATAACCTATGGCGGCATAAACGGCACCTTGCTCATGGCCGAAAACAATCATTTGTATTCCAGCTCTTGAGATTTCGTCTATCATGTGCCACAAGTGCCCACCGGGACATCCGAATTCCATGGTGACACCACATTGCGTTAGTGCTACACCGAGATGCGAGCCCACACTGGGAAATATCTCTTTTTCACCCAGCCTCCGCCTTTTCACCTCTTCGGGAAAGTACTCCCCCCTCTTCTCGGGCTTCTCCAGTGCTCTCCCTCGGCGAAGCCTTCTGTCCACATCCGCCATGTCTTTGGCAATGAAGGTCTTTCTTTCTTCTGCCACCGTTTTACCTCCTATTACTTATCATTGTTCAGTGCACTGTAATAGTCCCGTGTGTTTGGTTATCGTCGTCCTGTGCACTATCATACTTCTGTGTCCTTGGTTTCCCTTATCAATAGGTGTTAACTGACTTGTTTCTCTTTCTGCCTTTTCACCTCCCGGAAATATTTGTATAGTACCCGAGAACGCGTCCATCACTTGCTTCCGTCTCTTCTACGATTTCCACCCCCCCAGAGATATTTTCTGCCGTACGCGAGATTTCATTGACTTTCCTCATCATGCCATTGCTGCTGAATCTCATCCATCATAAGTTGATATGCCTGCCCTAATCTAAATGCACACAGGATTGGCACTGGATGAGAATATAAGTCCCTAAAACGTTTCAGGCGTTCGTTGACTATCTGCGCCCAATCTCCATCAGGCTCCCCAACTCTGTCCCAATATTGACCCAGTAAGGCATACAGCTGGTCGTGTATGTCTTCCTTAGAGGGCAAGTTCGCCTCCCCAACTATGTGGTCTATTTCTCTCTTCCACTCCTCCATTTCCCCTCCTCTTTGTGGGTTATCGTTCGTTGTTCAAACGACCACAATCACAATCAAGCCCTAACCCCACACCCACAAAAGCCTCTCCCTCCTCCACCATAAGACCTTCGGTTTGAGCCAACCTGTGATGAGCAAGCGCGACGTGGAATAAGGAGCACGCGCGATTAGGGATACTAGTAGTAGGTAGAAATAGAAGCGTCCCAAGTAACCTCACCTCACCTCCTTCCCTTTCAGCGTTTGCCTAGGTCTGGGGTGTTGCTTCCCAGCCCCTCAGCTCCTGCTTACTGGGTACTTGTGCCCATACCCTCCTCCACTTAAGCTCAGCTACTCGGGACATGTACAATGTAGCACACCCCTCATGATTTGTCAAGCGCGAGTCTTGACACCGCGAGTCTTTTCCGGCTCTACACTGTGTCCTTGAATAAGGGATTCTTTTTGGTATATGCTTAGTTCTGTATCTGCACGACTTCGTTCATAAACAAGGCGAGGTGATATGAATGGCTGAAACCACATTGATTCCAGAGATTATGATTAAGGCTATGGCTAAGGAGATAAAAGATGGTGACAAGGTGGCACATGGCTTGGCATCCCCATTGCCAATCCTCGCCATGGCTATAGCAAAGCTTACACACGCACCCAACTTGGTTTTTCTATCCACGGCGGAGGGACTTGACCCTGACCTGGATAAACTGAAGCTAGCCATTTCTTCAGCAGACCCAAGGTTGTCCAAGGGAGCCATAGCCTTTCTCGAGCTTGTTGATATATTCGATCTCTGCCAGAGAAAAGAACTTGACCTGATGTTCTTAGGCGGCGCCCAAATAGACCAATATGGCAATACAAATCTCAGTGCCATAGGAGAATATAGCAAGCCAAAAGTGAGGCTGCCCGGAGGCGCAGCAACATCCTACATAACGCCAATCATGCCAAGGATGGTCATTTGGGCTGCGAGGCAGAGCAAGCGTGTCCTTGTGGAAAGGGTGGATTTCAAGACGGGCATGGGATATTCGGAGGGAGGCGATAGCAGGGAAAAGGCGGGTGGATGGCCACTTGAGCTAAAGGTGGTGACGAACCTGGCCGTTTATGGATTCAATGAGAAAACCAAGACGATGAGAGTAGAATCGATTCATCCTGATGTGACTGCCGACATGGTTCGTGAGAACACCGGCTTTGATATCGACATACCGCAAGGCGTTCCCACGACAGAGATGCCAAGCGAAGAAGAGCTACGCATCATAAGAAAATTGGACGCTGACAACATCAGATACTCCGAATTTAGATAGCCTCTGGCGATAGACATCCCGACTGAGCTACGAATCAACTTCGTTTTGTGTTTCTCGTGGCGCTCGACAGAACAAACTTGTCAGTCTGTCCAACATAGTATTTTTCGCTTTGTTATGCTCAAGGGGCTCCGAAATATTCGCTCCTTTTAGTACTAAAGTCCTTGACGCAGCAATGGCATGTTGCCTATTATAGGCAAGATTCGCGCAGACTAGCAGCCAGTGTGATGAAAACGGGCATCCCAAGCATCCTCTTAGCTATTATCCTAGCTTTGATCGTTTGTCTGCCGGCGCTAGCCAGTGATAACAGCACTGGGGAAGTAACCATTACAATGGATACGGAATCGGTGTTAGCTATCAGTCTAAGTCAGGTGGAATGGAAGCCGGAGGGTGAAGGGGGATTTGTGAGCTCCAATACCACGTACAAAACTGACAAGCCCGCCACATGGTGCACCATAACGAATGAAGGCAACGCTGACGTGAACATTTATATTGAAGGTGATGATGCTAAATGGGTTGATAACCCGAGCGGCTACGAATGGACTCTGATTGGTGAGGAAAGCCATATTAGTGATGAGGAAAGACCTCACAAATATGCGCTGTGGTATCATATAGCGCGTGATACTGCGGATAGTTATACCCTTATCACTAGAGATTCAACACCGATGATGTGGACAAGGTATGGCGAGCCACTAAATCTCAGAAAAAACGGCGACACTGAGCAGTTTGGATTGAAATTGCTAACCCCTGCTTATTTTGTTGGCACCCGGACAATGGAAGCTCAAATTACTGTAAGTGCAGTGCTCGCATAATGGAGCAAACGAAATTATCGAGTTGAGCAAAGAAATGAAGGCAGGCATTATAAGCATGCTATTAGCTACCATACTAGCTCTAGTTGTCTGTCTGCCAGTGGTAGCCCAAGATGACGGCAGCGGCACAATAACCATTACCATGACTGGAGCTTCCGAGTTCTCCATCAATTTGGAACCGACGGAATGGAAGCCAGTTGGCGGGGAAGCTGTGACCCCAAACACGTTGTACGAAACAGCTACCACCTGGTGCACCTTGACTGTGGGTGGCAATTGTAATGTGAATGCCTATGTTGCAGGTGAAGATGCTGTCTGGGTTGAAGATCCTAGCGCATATAGCTGGACATTGAGCAGCAATGGGGAGAACGACATAGGTGTATATGTTCTGTGGTTCAAAGTAAAGGATGATGAGCGAGGATACGTGCTCATCCCCGAGCTGTCGCAAGATTCACCAGGAGTGGACTTCTATCCATCTAGTCTGTCACCTGGACCGGATGGTGCCAAGCAATTTGGGTTGAAATTGCTGACTCCCGAAGCTGATTTTGCTAAAGATGGGGTTGGCTATTTCTCGGTTGGTGACGCGACCGTGGAGACCCATGTCACCATTAGCGCGGTAGCTGCCTAATGAAGCAGACCACATACCTCATTTGGCTGATTGTGGCCTTAGTGGCTATCGTTTCCCCCTCCATAGCCCAAGCTCAGCATATTGGCATCGCACCAGCTGAGGTAAGAATTGACAACTTGGCCCCCGGCGAGGAAACTGAATTTGAGTTTCTCATCCGGAATAAGGACGACTCAGCCCATACATTCAGCCTCTCCACCTTCTACCCCGAAGAGTCGGAAAGAAGAGAGGGGAGGGCTAAGTTTCCCGACGGTAGCTGGATAAGCTTCTCTCCTCAAAGTGTTGAGGTGGAAGCCAATTCCGACACCAAGGTGAAGGTATCAGTGGCAATACCTTCGGACCGGAAATGGGCAGGCAAGGAGTGGGAGATATGGCTAAGGGTTTCCCCTGAAGACAAAGAATTCTTGGTAGTGAATTACTATATTCGCCTTTTGGTATCGACAGGCCAAGGATTGGAGGCGGGCCCTAAGATAGGCCTAATTGTCGGCATCGCCGTCGCAGTCTTCCTTCTAGGCTATGGCGTTTATTACTTTAGGCGCAGGGCCAAGGCTAAATGACCTCAGGTCAACACTGAGCTATTAGAGAGGCAGCTCCTCGTCCAGTCTTCGCAGCTTATCTGGGCTCTCTAGATAGTCAATGTATAGAGTGCCGTTGAGGTGGTCTGTCTCATGTTCCAATGCTTGCGCCAAAAGGTCCTCGCCTTTGATGCGAATCTCTCTACCCTGCCGGTCCTGTGCCTTCACCTTGACTGTCACTGACCTCTTGATTTCTCCTTGATAGCCCGGCACAGATAGACAAGCCTCCCCCAGCACACGGTCACCTTGCCTCTTTATTATCTGGGGGTTAATTAGCGTGATAACCTCCTCTCCGGGCATCTCAATAACCGCTATACGGAGCGGCACTCCTATTTGCGGAGC
>JADFUX010000012.1 GCA_015222255.1 Chloroflexota bacterium | reverse complement strand
GCCTTCGTTGGCTGTGCTGAAAAAGAGGAGACGCTCAGTTCGGAGCAGATAGACCAAATAATAACAGAGGCAGTAGATGCCCTCGCAGAGGCGGAAACATACAAATTTGATACAGACATGTCTATCACAATGGATGTAATTGGAGGGACCGAACCAGGAAGGATGTCTATGGGTGCTGATGGCACTGGCGCTATAGATAGCGTGAATAGAGAGATGCAGATGGCCATGAACATGACTATGAACGTGCCGGGGCAAAGCGAACAAGAGATGGGCATGGAGATATACATAGTTGGTGAATGGGTGTATGTGAAGATGAGTGTACCCTTAATGGGCGAACAGTGGATGAAAACGAAGCTCACCCCTGAAATGTGGGAAATGCAGAAGCAAGTTGACCAGCAAATAGAGCTGTTGAAAACGGCAACAGAAGTCAAGCTCGTAGGTAGTGAACTTGTAGATGGTACTGACTGTTATGTATTTGACATAATGCCTGACGTGGAGAAACTGGCTGAATTCTTAGCTCAGCAACAGGGCATGCAAGGCATGGACTTAGAGGACATTGAGAATTTGGAGGAGCTATTTGAGAAGACGTCTATGTCGATCAGAGAATGGATAGCTAAGGATAGCTCTCTCTTGATGAGGGCTCAGGCTGACATGCTTATGGAGGTGACTCCTGAGGATGTAGAACTCACTCTGGAAGACTTCGACAGAATGACCATGGATTTCAGCATTGATATGACGATTCGCGATTACAACCAACCAATTTCCATTGAGCTACCGCCAGAGGCACTACAAGCTCCTGAGATACCGGTGATGTAGAACAAGCAGTATAGCTTGGAGCCGGTATTTGATCGGGTGGGAAACTAGCCATCGCTTGATGCATTCCACGTCGAACGCTGCCTTTCTGTATTAGCCTAGAACCTGGACATACGTTACATGGGTATCTGCTATCAAAAGCCAAGCGTCACGAAATGCCATTGATCGCTACGTGAGCGATATTCTTACTGCATAGGTTGACCGGGCTAGCTGTAGCACCTGCCTTTTCTGCTAGTACTAGAAAATGGAGGAAATCAGTAACGAGGGCAAAATGGCCAGAAGATAAAAGGTGGGCTTTCTTCGCGGATTACGATGGGCCAATGCCGGGCGCCCTGCTTGCGACACGCTGCCGAAATCCTTCGCACGTGGCGCAGGGAAAGGCCTAATACCTTAGTCCTCTTTGATTGATCATCTTGCCTATCTCCACCTGGTTCAACACCAGTAGCCTTTTCTGTTCTTTCCTGTTCAATGTGGCCATCTCCTTGCTAGGGTGGCGTTTTCACAGAACACTTGCAGGGTGACAAAATCATAGAACATCAACAACAGAGCCCGAGGGCGCTTGACATTTGGCAGCTGATATTCATAAAATCTACTTTTTAGGGAGGTAATACGATTTACGCGATTGTCGAAACAGGTGGCAAACAATATAAGGTAGGTCCAAAGCAGACGATAGAGGTTGAGCGCCTAAGCATACTTGAAGGCGATAAGGTAGAGCTTGAGAGGGTATTATTTATTGGCGACTGTGAGAATCCGCTTGCGGGTAATCCAACCATTAAGGGTGCTACGGTCATAGCTACATGTTTAGGAGAAGTCAAGGGTGATAAAGTCACGGTATTTAAATACAAGTCTAAAGTCCGTTACCGCAGAAAAAAAGGGCATCGTCAAATATATACGAAGCTATCAATAGATGAAATCATTAAGTCTGAGGGCTAGAGATGGCACATAAGAAAGCTGGTGGCAGCTCGCGTTGTGGGCGTGATAGTCAATCCAAGCGGTTGGGGGTGAAGAGGTATGGTGGGGAGCAAGTTCGTTCTGGGACGATTTTGGTTCGGCAGCGTGGCACCCGTATCCTGCCCGGCAACAACGCGGGTATTGGCAGAGATCATACTCTCTTTGCTTTGATAGATGGCCGCGTTAGATATGAGCCAGCCAACAAGTATAAGAAAAAGGTTAGCGTTTATAAATGAAAACCAAAATTCACCCTAAGTATCACGATAATGCCAAAGTGACCTGCCTCTGCGGCAACACGTTTACCGTCGGCTCAACTAAGCTGGAGATCAGGATTGAGGTATGCAGCAAGTGCCATCCCTTCTACACCGGCGAACAGAGGATACGCGATACCATGGGAAGGGTGGAGCGCTTTAAGAAGCGATATAAGATAAAAGAGTAAATCTAAGGATGTGGGAAGTAGCAAGCTTGGCCGTGGACCGTGGGAGAAAGCAGAGAGACCGGGATTAACTACACCGGCCTCGATACTAAGTTGGGCGCTCGGTGGGCTTAATTCTATCTTTGTCCTAGCCCTTTTTCCTGTAGCTGCTTCTTGGCAGCGAGTAGCTTTAGAAACCCTTTCTTGAAGGCCGTTACTGCCCGTTATGTGTGGCTCTAGCAATCCCATGGCTGGTCTGTCTAACCCGTCATCTTGTGTGGTATTCCCATGGAGATGCAGGAAGAGTGGTCGAATCATTGGGATAGGAGCTGGATCTTTGGGCACTATTAGCTGCTTCTTCCACCTTCGGGGTTTGGGTTCAGGGCTGTGCTTCAGGACACTGTTGTGACCCTTATTATGGCTGGAAGCTACGGTGAGTTGGCAGGCTAGAACTAGGTTCTGAAAGGCAGCATAAAGATGGCAGAACATTTCCATTACGGTGGGCAGGCAGTTATCGAGGGTGTGATGATGCGGGGTAGGGAGAATGTGGCCATATCCGTGCGTGGTCCCGACGGGAAACTGAACACTGCAAAGCGGCCATTACCCAACATATGTAAAGGTCGCCTTAGGGAAGTACCGTTAGTAAGAGGGGTCATCGTCCTTATTGAGACCTTGATTCTGGGTACTCAGGCCCTACTGCACTCTGCTCAGATTGCTTCAGGAGAGGAGAACGAAAGAATACCTGCAACGCTTTTGTGGGGGACCGTAGCCGCCAGCATTGCCTTTGCTGTGGTACTCTTCTTCATTGTCCCTGTCCTCGCTACCCGCTACTTGGTCGATCCTTACATCAGCTCTGTTTTAGCCAGCAACGTAGTTGAGGGGTTCATCCGTATTGGCATTTTCGTTGTCTACCTTATGCTGATCGGTCTAATACCGGATATAAGAAGGGTCTTTGCCTACCACGGAGCCGAGCACAAGGTAGTCAATGCCTATGAAGCTGGCTGCCCCTTGGAAGTGGAGGCCGTCAAAGACTATCCCACTGCCCACGCTCGCTGTGGCACTGCCTTTATCTTTATTGTTCTAGTCCTCGCCATTTTTATCTTCGCCTTGCTTGGTCATCAAACACTATGGCTAAGGATATTATCTCGCGTAATCCTCCTTCCTGTCATCGCGGCTCTAAGCTACGAAATCATGAGATTTGCAGCAAGCCATGCCAAGAACGCCGTCATCCGAATTCTTCTTGTACCAGGACTGGCATTGCAAGCTATGACTACCCGTGAACCTGACGACAAGCAACTAGAGACTGCGATATCAGCATTGAATGAAGTCATTGAGGCTAAGGAGCTTGTACGACCCTAACTTCTATGCAGTCAGTTACTGGAGGATGCTTTTGTCTTATCCTGTGGGGCAAGGAAGGAAAAAACGACAAAACGAGTAGAACGGCTCAGTCACTGCCTTCTTATAATCTCCACCCCGCGCCCGAAGAAGATAGTTGTCGACCTATAGAGAGTAGGCGACTCTTTGGGCCCAACTAAACTCTATTCTAGATCTTGAGTTTCCAGTTGCTCAAAGAAGCAGGTTCTATTGCCGGTATGGCATACCGGGCCTGTAGGCTCAGCACGGACCAAAAGAGTATCGCTGTCACAATCTTTCATAATAGACTTCAACCTGAGGAAATTACCTGAAGTTTCCCCCTTGTGCCACAACTCGTGACGACTACGACTGTAGAACCAAACATCGCCACTTGACAGCGTTAGCTTCAATGACTCCTTATTCATATAGCCGAGCATAAGAACTTCGTGACTGCTGACATCTTGAATAATAGCTGGAATCAGACCTCTATCATTGAACTCTAACATCTCACTCCTTGCTCCCGAAACTAGTTATCGCCTCCTGCAAGTCAATATCTCCGGTATAAAGAGCTTTGCCTATGATGGCTCCTTCGACGGCTAGCTCTTTAAGCTTAGCCAAGTGTTCCAGCCTGGAGATGCCCCCAGAAGCAATAATGGGTACTCTGGTTTCAGCAACCAATCTACTTGTCATATCAAAATTAGGCTCAGTGAGGGTACCGTCCCTTCTAATATCAGTGTAAATGAAGCGCCTCACGCCGATGTCCACCATTTCCCTAGCGAATTCCAACACATCAACAAAAGTGTCTTCGAGCCAACCGTGAGTAGCTATTTTGCCATCTCGAACATCAAGGGCAACTATTATGGCTTCGCCAAATCGGCGACATAGTTCTTCCACTAATCTTGGGTTCTCTATGGCTGAAGTGCCTAGAATAACACGATGTACCCCTTTGCTGAAGAGCTCCTCAGCTACATCTTCCCGTCTGATGCCGCCTCCCACTTCTACGCGTAAACCGCTCACTTTTACTATCTCCTCGATAGCAGCTATATTCTTGGGCTCGCCGGTTGCGGCGCCATCCAAATCAACTATGTGAAGCCAGCGTGCACCCTTGGAAAGCCAGATCAAAGCTACTGCCGTTGCCCTATTGTCAAATACGGTTTGCTGGCTATAATCACCTTGAAATAGGCCGACACACTGGCCATCCTTAATATCGACAGCCGGGATTATTTCCATTTTTCTCTTCATAACGGGCTAAGGTAAATATCAAGTCAGCCAAGCGATTAAGATATTTCAGCAATTCTTCATTAGCTAGCTGTCCTGATTCCTTCAAAGCAACCGCTCTCCTCTCAGCGCGCCTGACCACAGTGCGCGCTACATCCAGGGCTGCTGAGCTTACACAGGCACCAGGAATGATAAAGCTACGAGGCATATCAACCTTGGCCTCAAAATCATCTATCAGATTCTCCAACCTTTGCACCATTCCCGGCTTGACCACCGTACCTCTTGCAGCTAACTGCGAAAGGCGCTCTTGAGGAGTTGCTATCTCTGCGCCTACAGTGAACAAATCATGCTGAACGCTAGAGAGAATATCTTTAATGTCAGGTAGACAAAAGTTCTTAGCCAAACCGACAAGCGAGACGGCCTCGTCAATCGTTCCGTAGGCTTCGCACCTCACATCACATTTGGGCACCCTGGAGCCGTAAAGAAGGCTAGTTTCCCCGCTGTCTCCTTTCTTATTGAACGTCTTCACACGATCACCTGCAAATAATACAGATTTTCCTTGGCAATTGCCACCCTCAGCGCCTTGCTTCCATCGTTAAAAGAACCTATAATATTTCTAGTTTACTCTTTGAGCCTGCCAAATTTCAAAGGTTTTCTTGATTCTATTAGAAACTCAGATGGGTGGTCTAATGGCATAATCAGTCTGAGGAATCATCAAGAAAATCGCTCAGTTGGCACCGCAGTTGACAATTTTGCACAAAGGTGCAATAATAACAAATTGCGATTGTGTATAGTGCCTCGTTCCATTTTCTTAGGTTCCTAGATTTATCCTCAGTTAGTCATCTTTAAGCTTGAAGTGGCTTGACTACGGTAAAATTCCTTCCGGTTATATTTCACTATGAGGTGAGAGGATGGCTGTTGTAGCCGCGTCTGATAAAGAAAAAACAGAAAAATCCTTTGCCAAATTATCCGATATCCTAGCAGTACCGAATCTTATTCAAGGTCAACTGGATTCATTTCGGTGGTTTCACGAGGAAGGGCTAAAAGAACTGCTTGAGGAGATTTCTCCTATCAAGGATTCTACTGGCACCAAATTAGAGCTGCGCTTTACCGATTATGAGTTCCGCGAGCCTCAACACGCGGAAGAAAAGTGTCTCGAATGCGGCATGACCTATACATCTCCTCTTTATGCCACAGTTCGGTTGTTAAACAAGGATACAGGGGAAATTAAGCAAAAAGAGATATTCTTTGGTGACATTCCTTTGATGACAGATAGAGGCACTTTCATTATTTCTGGTGGAGAACGGGTAGTGGTCAATCAACTGATTCGCTCCTCCGGCATCTATTTCACGTTGGAGGGTGATCCTACAAGCGGAGGAGAGCTGTGTCGTGCCAAACTCATTCCTGAACATGGAGCGTGGCTCGATTTTGAAACGTCTGGTCGAAATGTGCTTTCAGTGAAGGTGACTGGCAAGCGGAAAATAGTCGTCACCACTTTGTTGCGGGCCATAGGTTTTCCCAAAGATAGCGATCTCTTGGCGCTTTTCGAGGACGTGGATAATAGCTCGCCTGATCACCAATACATTCGTTCTACCATAGATCGGGACCCTTTGGTTACAGATAGGGCTAGTGCCTTGCTTGATATCTATCGGAAACTGTCTTCAAGTGAGCCCCCTAGTCTAGCTAGCGCTCAGACAATGATAAACAATTTCTTGTTTAACCCTCGAAAATATGACTTGGGTGAAGTAGGTCGATACAAGCTTAACAAAAGGTTAGGCCTTGACATTGCTTTGACTCATTGTGCTCTAGTGCCTGAAGACATTGTGCAAGTAGTTCGGCATATGATTCTGATTAATAATGGAGAGGAAGAACCTGATGACATTAATCATTTAAGCAGCAGGCGGACACGGACAGTGGGTTTCTTGATGCAAAACCAATTTCGTATTGGTTTGTTACGCCTAGAGAGAGCCATTAAGGAGCACATGAGCATTCTCAGTATTGAGGGAGCAACTCCTGCGGATTTGATCAACACTCGCCCCGTGGTAGCTGCCGTAAGAGAGTTCTTTGGTAGGTCACAGTTATCTCAATTTGCTGATCAAACTAACCCGTTAGCTGAACTAACGCATAAGCGTCGTGTTTCGGCCATAGGTCCTAGCGGGCTTTCCCGAGAGCGTGCCGGTTTCGATGTCCGCGATGTTCACCATTCCCATTATGGCAGAATCTGTCCTATAGAGACGCCAGAGGGTCCTAATATTGGTCTTATCAATTCCTTGGCGAACTACGCCTCGGTCAATGAATATGGCTTCATAGAAACTCCGTATCGCAGGGTTCTCCACCAAGTACCGAATCGTGTGGAGGAATTGGTAGGAAGGAGGATTCGGGAGGACATAGTGGATGGCCGGGGTCATCCCATAATTGAAGCTGGAGCATTAGTCACGGAGAAAATTGCTGAGAGGCTAGCTTCTCTTCCTTTGCATGCGATCGGAGTATATTCTTTCCCTTCTAACCAAATTGCTTACTTGGCTGCTGACGAAGAAGAGCAATATGTTATCGTTGAAGCTAAAGCTTCTCTTAACGCGAGGGGTGAGTTTTCCGAGGAAGTGCTCGACGTTAGGAAAGGTAGCAAATACTTTAAAGAGTCGCCTGGCAACATCGATTTCATGGATGTTTCTCGAAAGCAAATATTTGGTGCTAGTGCCTCCCTTATACCTTTTCTGGAGCATGACGATGCTAACCGGGCCCTAATGGGTTGCAATATGCAACGCCAGGCAGTACCTCTACTATGCCCGCAAGCTCCTGTGGTGGCCACAGGCATGGAAGGGGAGGTAGCGAAATATATTAGAGAACTATTGTATGCTCGCAATGATGGTATAGTGACTTCAGTCACGAGCTCTGAAATTGTCGTAGTGGGGACAGAAGGAGATGAGGATGTCTACCGGTTGCGGAAATTTGTTAGAACTAACCAGGGGACGTGCATCAACCAACATCCCAAGGTAAACAAAGGCGACAGGATTAAGAGGGGACAAGTCCTGGCTGAGGGCTCATCAACTGACGATGAGAAACTTGCCTTGGGGCAGAATATTATCTGTGCTTTCATGAGTTGGCACGGGTACAATTTTGAAGATGCAATCATTATTAACAGGAGACTAGTACAAGAGGATACATTCACTTCCATTCATATTGAAAGGTATGAAATCGAGGCTCGTGACACCAAACTCGGGCCGGAGGAGATAACTACAGATATACCTAATGTAAGTGAGGAAAGCCTACGTAATCTTGATGAGCATGGCATCATTCGTATCGGTGCCGAAGTGGGTCCTGGCGACATTTTGGTGGGCAAGATCACCCCTAAAGGTGAAACTGAGCTCACAGCAGAGGAAAAACTACTAAGGGCTATCTTCGGTGAGAAGACGCGCGACGTGAAAGATAATTCTCTCAGGATGCCACCTGGTGAACGCGGGCGAGTAATTGATGTTAAAGTCTTCTCTCATGGAGACCATGCTGAATTGCCACTTGGGGCAATTCAGCTGGTGAGAATATGGGTTGCGCAACAGCGTAAACTCTCAGTTGGTGACAAAATGTCCGGTAGGCATGGCAACAAAGGAGTCATCTCTATCATATTGCCGGAAGAAGATATGCCCTTTCTGCCTGATGGTACGCCCGTAGACATCATTCTTAACCCTATTGGTGTTCCGTCACGCATGAATTTGGGACAAGTCTTGGAAGCTCACTTAGGTTGGGCCTCCCATATTTTGGGTTTCAGAGCAATCAATCCGATATTCGATGGAGCTGATGACCTAGCTATCGAAGACGCTCTAGCAAGGGTTTGGATAGTCCAAGAAGCTGGAGCCATCGTCCTTGACTCGAAAGGAAGGGCAGGAAACTTAGCTGTGAGTCTTGAGAAAGCCGAGTTATGGCTTGCTGATCGTGGTTTTGATGCTAAGAGAGTGTTTGATGACAACTATCGAGGGGAAGCTAAAGTGGTTTGTCTTCGTTTGTGGCTGGAGAGATTGGGTATGAAGATAAGAACCTTGACTGATGAGGAGATAGAGGGGATCGCACAGGAAATTCATCGTGAACAGAGGCTCTCACCGCCTATCTACGGGAAGATCACTCTTCGCGATGGCCGAACCGGTGAGCCTTTTGACCGTCCAATAACTGTAGGCAATATTTATATGATGAAGCTAATACATCTTGCAGCGGACAAGGTGCATGCACGCTCTATCGGCCCTTACTCTCTGGTAACCCAACAACCCTTGGGGGGCAAAGCTAAGTTTGGTGGTCAGCGCTTTGGTGAGATGGAAGTGTGGGCTCTAGAGGCATATGGCGCGGCGTATAATCTGCAGGAGTTGCTCACCGTGAAGTCAGACGATGTGACAGGTCGAGCTAAAGCATACGAAGCCATTGTTAAAGGTGAAGATGTTACACAGTCAGGTGTTCCTGAGTCGTGCAAGGTACTATTTATGGAATTACGTAGCCTAGGATTTGCCGTTGAGTTGCTCAACGAAGAGGAAGAGAAACTCAACCTTTTTGGTGAGAAACCAAGGGCGAGGACTAGAGTATAATCTGCGGTGGAAAGAAATGCCTATAGTTAATGAGCTTAATGCTATCCGTATCAGCCTAGCATCACCAGAACAGATAAGGGGCTGGTCTCATGGTGAGGTAATCAAGGCAGAGACCATCAACTATCGCACTTTGAAGCCAGAAAGAGACGGATTGTTTTGCGAAAAGATCTTTGGTCCCACCAAGGACTTTGAATGTTCCTGCGGCAAGTATAAGAAGCAACGTTATCAAGGTGTTATTTGTGATAAATGTGGAGTGGAAGTGACGCATTCTAGAGTGCGTCGGGAGCGCATGGCGCACATCGAGTTAGCCGCACCAGTTGCGCACATTTGGTTTGTCAAATTAGTGCCCAGCCGACTTGCAGTCCTCCTTGATCTATCCCCACGAAACTTGGAGCGGGTTATCTACTTCGCCCAATATATTATCACTGCAGTTGATGGTGAGGCCTGTCAAGATAAGATTGGCCAACTGAAAGAGGAGACGTCCAGAAGGGTAGCCGAACAAGAGGATAGAAGAATTGAGCTTGAGGAGGAATTAGAGAAAAAAATAGACGAGATGAAGAGTCTTCAGCGATTGAGACTGCTCAGCGAGGAGAACTATCGCCAGCTTAGGGACAAATATGGCGATGTTTTTAAAGCCGGCATAGGAGCTGAAGCGATCTTGGAGCTTCTCAAACAGATTGATATACGGCAATTATACCAGGACCTCCTCGAGGAGGTATGTACTACTTCTGGTCAACGTCGGAAGAAGGCGAGCAAACGATTGCGGTTAGTCGATGATCTCAGGCGGAGTGGGAACAAACCTGAATGGATGGTGTTGACCGTGCTCCCCGTGCTACCACCGGCACTTCGGCCTGCGGTCCAACTAGATGGTGGCCGCTTTGCCATTAGCGACTTGAACAACCTTTATCGGCGGGTTATTAATCGTAACAAACGCCTGCGTCGCCTCATCCAAATGGGGGCACCACAGGTCATCATACACAATGAGGAGAATATGCTTCAGGAAGCGGTCGATTCACTTATCGACAATGGTCGTAGAGGCCGCGCAGTTACTACCGGTAATGCTCACACTTTGAAATCACTGTCAGATATGCTCAAGGGGAAACAAGGGCGCTTTCGGCAGAACCTGCTAGGCAAGCGAGTGGATTACAGTGGTCGGGCAGTCATCGTTGTTGGTCCAGAGCTCAAGCTCAATCAGTGTGGCCTGCCTCAAAAAGTGGCTTTAGAGTTGTTTAAACCCTTTGTTGTGCATAAGCTCATGGAGCGAGGCTATGCAAGCAATATAAAGAGTGCTCGCAGACAAATGGAGAGGCCTAGGCAGGAGGTGTGGGACCTGCTTAATGAAGTGGTCAAGGAGTCCCCTGTACTGCTTAATCGTGCCCCAACATTGCATCGCTTGAGCCTTCAAGCCTTCGACCCCGTGATTATCGACGGTGATGCTTTCCAAATTCACCCTTTGGTTTGCACTCCCTTTAATGCTGATTTCGACGGTGATCAGATGGCAGTTCATGTGCCCTTGTCTAAGGCGGCGGTGAGGGAGGCTAAGGAACACATGCTAAGCATTCATAATATGTTGCTACCAAGCTCAGGTGACCCAATAGTGACGCCTAGCCTCGAGATGGTCCTCGGTTGCTACTATCTTACCAGTCCCGAGTGTGGTGGTCGGGGAGAGGGAAAGGTGTTCGGTAATTTCGAGGAGGCTAAGCTGGCTTATGAGCTTGGGGTAGTCGAACTCAGAGCCGAAATTACGGTACGAGAGGAGGACAAGCGGGGCGAAAAGATAAAGACTACCGTAGGTCGAATTATATTTAACGATGCTTTGCCACCGCAATTCCGCTTCTTGAACGACGTGATAGACAAGAGTACTCTACGGCGTTTGGTATCAGACTGCCTTAGTTCACTGGGCAATGTGGCTACAGCTACCTTTCTGGATGATCTTAAGCAATTGGGCTTCGACTATGCCACAAAGTCCGGAACTTCTATTGCTATACAAGATGTTGAAGTCCCTCAGTGTAAACCACAAATCATTAGAGAAGCTGAAGAGCAAGTCAAGGCTGTCGAGGAGCAGTTTAGCCACGGCTTAATTACTGATGATGAGAGATACACCAGTCAAATTCAAATATGGACAGAAACCACGGACAAAATCGCTGAGGCCATTTCCCAATCACTACATCGCTATGGTGGTATCTATATGATGAGCACGTCAGGGGCGAAAGGGAACATTTCACAGATTAGGCAGATGGCGGGAATGCGTGGATTGATGACCGATCCATCTGGCAGGATAATCGATTTTCCCATCAAGTCCAGCTTCCGTGAGGGGTTGACTCCAATGGAGTATTTCATTTCCACTCATGGGGCTCGTAAGGGGTTGGCTGATACTGCCCTAAGAACTTCAAGCAGTGGCTACCTCACTAGGCGCTTGGTGGATGTAGCTCAAGATGTGATTGTAGTTGAAGAGAGTTGCGGAACTGCTGAGGGGATTTGGGTGTCAGGAGGGGCAGAAGGAAGCTCTTTGCCCGCGCTTTATGAGAGACTTGTTGGTCGCTTGGTAGCGGCTGACGTCAACGACCCACGGACAGGCGAGACTATTGTCTACCGTAATGAAGAAATTGATGAGGCAAAGGCCTCAAAGATTGTCGAAGGCGCCGTTACACGAGTTTATGTAAGGTCGCCTCTTAGCTGCCATTCGCGGTATGGCGTTTGTCAGTATTGCTATGGGCGGGACTTAGCTTTGAGAAGGCTGATTACCGTTGGTACCGCGGCGGGCATCATTGCTGCCGAAAGCATTGGTGAGCCAGGCACGCAGCTTACTTTGCGTACGTTCCATACGGGGGGCATAGTCAGCACAGATATTACCAGTGGCTTACCTCGCGTAGAGGAACTCTTTGAGGCAAGGATTCCTAAAGCCAGCGCAATCGTCTCCGAGATCAGTGGCGTTGCTGAGGTGTTTGACACCGACAAAGGGCACACGATCAGGATTACCAGTTCTGAGCCCTACTTGGATGAGTATGCCTTATCACCGGCAATGGAATTAGCTGTAAGTAGTGGGGAATTTGTTGGTATTGGCGCTGTTCTAGCTTACCCAAAGGACTACACCGCGGGTAAGACCCAAAACAAACTACCGATGGTAGCTGAACAACAACCTATACAAGCCAGGGTCTCGGGCCAAGTCATTACCGAGGACAATCGTCTTTATATTCAGTACGAAGGGAAAGATGAGAAAGAATACTCTGTTCCACATGCTACGCGCTTGATTGTCAAGCCCGGAGACAAGGTGAACGCTGGTGATCAGCTCACTGAAGGTGTAATGGACCCACACGATATTCTACATATCATAGGCAAAGAGGCTGTACAGCGATATTTGATTGACGAGGTGCAGAAGGTCTATCGTTCTCAGGGCGTCAGTATTAGCGATAAGCATATTGAGGTTATCGTGCGCCAGATGTTGAGCCGGGTACAGATTCTTTCCTCAGGTGATACGGAGCTTTTGCCAGGCGAGCTAGTCAACCGTTTTGACTACGAGAACATAAACGCCAGCGCGATCGCTGAGGGTGGGGAACCAGCTACGGCGCAAGGTGTTCTCTTGGGAATAACAAGGGCTTCTTTGAGTAGCCAGAGCTGGCTAGCTTCGGCTTCTTTCCAGGAAACCGCTCACGTCCTGGTGGACGCAGCAATCAAAGGTAGTACTGATAGGCTTCGTGGCCTCAAAGAGAATGTTATCCTTGGTAAACTGATCCCGGCGCAAATCCTGAAAAGAGAGATCGAAGAAGAAAGCTTGCAGCCAGATCAATTAGAACTAACCGTGCCTTATGAGTCAGAATTGACCGTTCCTTAGCTATGGCTGGAAAGAAACAAGATGATGGAATGCGAATCACGTCGAGTACAGCTATCAGTGAGGATGTCCCCCTAGACTATAATCTTCGCCCCAGATCTCTCGCAGAGTTCATAGGCCAAGGCAAAGTCAAAGAGAACCTGAAAATAGCTATTGCTGCCGCCGAGGCAAGGGGAGATCCTTTAGATCACACGCTACTTTACGGGCCTGCTGGCTTAGGCAAGACTACGCTTGCCTTTATTATTGCTGCTGAAATGGGGGTTAACATCAAGGTCACTTCAGGGCCAGCAGTAGAGCGGCCTGGAGACTTAGCAGCAATACTTACGAGCCTCCGCGAAGGTGACATCCTCTTTATTGATGAGATACACCGACTTGGCCATACGGTTGAGGAGAAGCTCTACCCTGCGATGGAGGATTTCGTTTTTGATATCTTCCTGGGCAAGGGAGCAGGGGCTAGAAGCCTTAGACTGAGTTTGCCCCATTTTACTTTGATTGGCGCCACGACCCGGTTTGCTCTTTTGAGCCCTCCACTGCGGGATAGATTTGGGGCAATATACCACCTCGATTTTTATGATCAAACAGCTATCGAGACAATCCTAAGACGATCCGCGGCTATCATGAAAGTGCCAGTGGAAGGGAACAGCCTTTTTGAGATTGCCAAACGCGCCCGAGGCACCCCAAGGGTAGCCAACCGCCTAATTAAGCGAATTCGGGATTACGCCCAGGTTATGGCAACTGGGGTCATTACTGAGTCTACGGCCCTAGAAGCGCTCTCTAAGCTCGAGGTAGATTCCATAGGCTTAGACAGTGCGGATCATAAGCTGGTGCAAGCTATAATCGTTAGATTTGATGGTGGGCCTGTAGGTTTGGATACGATCGCCGCTTCTATTAATGAGGATGCTGACACTATTACGAGTGTTTATGAGCCATATCTCCTTCAACTGGGCTTCCTGGAGCGCACACCTCGTGGCAGGGTAGTTACCAAACTTGCCTACGAGCATTTGGGGTTGCGTTATGAAAAGCACTATCAGGCTGACCTAGGCTTATGGAATCAGAAGTAGCGAATGAATACAGAGGCGAAAGATACTACTGAGACTCATTCGCAACGATGCTGCGCTAACCGGAGCACAGGGAGCGATTCAGCATCAATCATCCATAGAAATTAAGTTTCGCTCCAGTTACCGAAGTTACGGAAGTCCAACCTTGAACCAGGTGAATTAGCACAATGCCGCCAATGATTACCGGTAGTAGATAATACGCCAACCAAGGGGAAAACCATACTGGCTTTTCATGACACCATCAGTAAACAGCAACGCCTGCGGTCCCTATCAATACGATTGATACGAAAGCGATGCTTCGCCAGCAATACGAAGTGAAAAGCGATGCTACCAGGAGTGAGGCAAAGCAGTTAAGAATGCCTCTTGCCAGCTTCCCTGACTGTGTGCATGGTGCATCTGCTGGGCAACAAGCTGCCAGGAACCAAAAGAAGCCGTAGCCCCTTTGAATGCCTCCTCTTCGGTGAGTCCACTTCTCTTAAGCTCCTAACTTGTATCTTTAAGGTGAGCACGTAATTCGCGACAAACACTAGCCCTTATCTTCGAATTAAGCTTGAGGCAATTTGGAAGATTATTTAAATACTCGTTGGGTCTGTCTGCCATTCGGGTGCTAGGTCGTCTCTAGCTGTATAATCGATTTGACTGCGGTGGAGAAATCCCGCCACACAGCCAGTCTTTTGGCCAATGCTTGCTGTCCCTTCCTGGTTATGTAGTAATATCGCCTTTCTTGCCCGTTGGGCAGCTTTTGCCACCTGCCCCTAATTAGTTCACTTCTCTCCAATCGATGAAGGGCAGGGTAAAGCGTTCCTTCCCTAAATTGGAAATATCCGTTACTCCGCTTCTCTAACTCTTTTATGATTTGGTAACCATATGTGGGCTGGCAATTGATCAGGTAGAGCAGCAAAGAATCAGTGTTTCCCTTGAGCAATTCACGACTGAAGTTCATCTGAGTTACCCTCATGGGGGGCCTAGATCTCGGTTCACCGTAGCATAGCCTATCTCGACTGTCAACAACGGGATCTTCGAGACTGCACATCATCAGATTGCCAAGACAACAACTAGGGGCTAAAATATTAGACGGTTAGCTTGAGTCAAGGTGCATAAGGGGATGAAAGATGATTGCTGTGTTCTTGGTGTGTCTGAGATGGCAAGTCAGGGAGAGGTGAAACTGGGGAGAGGGATTGAAAGGACATTATTTCGGCGCCTCTATGCTGTAGCAAGAACTGAAAGGCGATAGATTATGAGTGTGTTTGACGATTTTATCGCTGTAGTGAAGAGGACGGAAACCATACAAGCCGTTCTAAGGAGCTTAGAAGAGGATCCGGCTAGGCTTTTGGGTAGCATTTGCAAGGAATATGAATCAACCGGCAAATCCGTACCTGACCACCATCTTCACTTGGGAGGATACTTTGGTGAAGCAGTACTGAGAGCGCTTATATCTGCGAGTTTGATTACTAAGGATCCGGGAGATAGATATGCCCTTTACAGCTACAAGCCGACGGAGGTGGGGATTAACTACTACAAAGGGATGCTTGCAGAGAAGAAGATCTAAATAGCTAATCTCAAGTTGTATAGACTGATCGACAGCCACGCTCATCTGGATGAATTGGAGAATCCTGATTTGCTGCTTGAAGAAGCCAAGCAAAACGGCGTCATTGCCATAGTAGCTGTGGGTTCGAACCTAGAGTCAAATGTGAAAATACTACGAATTTCGCAAGAACACCATGCTTTTGTCTATCCTGCCTTAGGCTTGCATCCTTGGCAGCTAGCTAATCTTGAGCCTACTCAGGTCAACGACAATTTGCAATTCATAGAGCAAAACATTGCTGCAGCGTGTGCCATTGGCGAAATAGGCCTAGACTACGATAAGAGAGTGGTAAGAGCCGTACCGAAGGAAATGCAAAAAGCTGTTTTGAGGCGTCTCCTAGATCTGGCTAAGAGATACTCCAAACCGGCGATAATTCATAGCAGATATGCTTGGAAGGATGCGCTACAGCTGGTTCAGGATAGTGGAGTGGACAAAGCCGTCTTCCATTGGTTCACCGGTTTTTCCAGCGTACTCAGGGACATAATCAGTGTGGGGTATTTCATCTCCGCTACGCCGGCTGCAGAGTATCACGAAGAGCACAGAAGGGCAGTCAGGGAAACACCCCTGGACAGGTTATTCCTGGAAACGGATTGTCCCGTTGCTTATGGTAGAGAGGCAAGGTACAATTCTAGACCTGTTGATGTCTTAAGGAGTCTGAGGGCTGTTGCGCGTCTTAAGGAACTCGACGAGTCCGTAATTGCTGAGCAGACAGCGAGAAATGCTGCCGATTTCTTCGCCTTAGATGTGGCACTCTAACGAGCTGGTCAAATAGATAGGACCCATACTAGGAAAGGAAGACCTGGGTAAATCCATGCTGCCACCGAAGGCGCCTGTCGTGGTAGATTTCTCGGCTGATTGGTGTGCTCCTTGTCCAGCTATTGCTCCCTATCCTGGAGGCGAGACAAAGAGCAAAGGGCGACGCACGGTTTGTGAAGATGACATTCCTGGATTGCATGAGCCAGTTGATTCTCACTATTGAACGTGTTGAATGCGGTAGCGAAAGATACCCCCAGGAGCGTTGATTTCGGCTGTCTCCCCTTGCCTTCGGCCTAACAGAGCTTTCCCTATAGGTGAAGCAACGGAGACTTTACCTTTAAGCGGGTTTGCCTCTCTCGAGTCAACTAGAACGTAACTTAGCTCTTTACCAGACTCTACGTCCTGGATCACCACTGCGCTACCAATGCCTATGCCAGAGGTGCTACCCCCTTCCTCCATGACACTCGCCGCTTTCAAAGCTGATTGCAGTTCCTGAATTCTTCCCTCCAGGTGCCCTTGATGTTCTCTCGCAGCTTGTAATGGAGCGTTCTCCCGAAAATCCTTGTCGGCCGCCGCTTTCTGTACCTCCTCAACAACCTCGGAGCGCTCTTCTCTAAGAGAAGCCAGATCCGCTTCCAACTTGGCACGGCCCTCGGCGGTCAGGACAATGGTATTCTGGGAAGCTAGCCCAGGTGATAACGTGGTCCTAGATGGCGCTTTTCTTGGCCGAAGGTGCATGCCAACGTTGGTCTTGGTCAATCTCCTTCTCCATGCGTAATTGAGGAAGGCTCTAACTGGCACCAGCTTCTTTACTGCTTCTGTGCCCGCAGAAGCAATCTGGTCGGCATAGCTAGCTACGTTGGGAGCACTAAGTTCACTGACCAACCGATTCCAGCCATACCAATGGGCAAAATTGTATACCTCTTGTTGTGCCTTATCCCTACCTTCAGAAGGTAAAGTGGTGAGAAAACTTACAGCTAATTCGCCAAGGCTAGGATGATAGTCTCCGCCGGAAGGCTTTTCCTGTGCTTTCACTATGTTGGTAATATGATAGAATGAAACACAAGCATGGTCAACCATGTGCCACAGCGTACCCAATAAACTTATAGGCCAATTTGGCGAGCGTGAAAGCGCAAGAAATCGGCCCCTCTCTGGGGCAGAATTCCACTAAGTCAAAACCAAGTACATGTTTGTGGTGGGCTACCGACTTCAGTATGTCCAACACTTGTTGCCACTGCATGCCGCCGGGCTCAGGAGTGCCTACGGCCGGCATGATTGAAGGGTCAAAGACATCCACGTCTATGGTCACGTATACTTCTTCCGAAAGCGAAGCTAAGATATGGTTTACGAGGTCTTTGTCCTCAGCCATAGTTGACATATAGAATGGTGTCATTCTGTTTCTGTCCAGGAATTGCTTTTCTTCCCTGGAGAGGCTGCGTATCCCAACCTGTACAATAGAGCAGAGCTCAGAGACACGGCGCATAACACAAGCCTGTCCATACTTAGTTCCCAAGTATTCATCCCGAAGGTCGGCATGGGCATCGAATTGCAATACAGAAAGCTGAGGAAATGCCTCTCTTAAAGCTCGCACTGTGGCGAAGGATAGAGAATGCTCCCCGCCTAACATAACTACCAATTTCCCCTTTTGCACCAATTCCCCAGTTATCTCATATACTCTCTGAAGCATGTTCTCCGGGCCGCTCATAAGCACTTCTACCTCGGGCAAGGTATGAATGCCAACTTCATAGATCTCTCGATCCAATTCTAAATCATACATTTCCAAATAGCGGGAGGCATTAATGATAGCCTGTGGAGCATCGCGCGTGCCGGTTCGCCATTCGGTGGTACCATCATAGGGAACAGGCAGGATTACCACTTTGGCTCTGTCAAAATCACAGTATGGCGCTGGCACGCCAGCAAAAACACTGGGTGGCAAGAATGAGTTCTCCTTCACTAGCGGCGTAAAGGTAAGTCACGAGCTAGCAGCCGTGCTAGGCTTTTCTGCCCATTCCCTGTCAAGAACCTGGGTTCTTAACCTGACCAACTGAAACTTGTCTTGGCAATCCTTGACTGATCTCTCGGTATCGAAATCCTTACAGGAAAAAACATCGATATTGACATAGCATGGCTCGACGAAGGTATGGACGCTGATATGGCTCTCAGCGAGAAAAACGAAGCCTGATATTCCCCAATCCTCCAGCTTGTCCCCCGTATATCTGAGCACCAAGGGTGCCGAAATTCTGGTCATACCAATTTCAGAAGGGTAGCTTTCCAACCAATCACGCAAGGAATCCTCGTCCTGAAGGATTTCCTGATTGCTAGAATAGCCATCTATGATTAAATGCATCAAGCCTCCGCAAGCAGTATTTTTCGTAATTCAAAAAGGGCAGCATAAACCACCGTCTGCTGTATTCTCAGTTGATCTCCAAAGTAGCTATGAGTGACGCTCCTCTTGAACCTATGGCAATCCAAGCCAATAGATACGTTGCTGCCTTCCCCAGCAATACCGATGCCGACACTAGCTCGTAGCTGGCGCATCGCCACATCGGCCATGGCCTCAGCCAATTGGTTACCTATGAGGTGGGAATCGAGGCCAAAAGCGGTTCTAGCTTCCTCACTACATACCACTAATCCTCCTCTGAAGTAGCTAAAGCTTTCCGCACTGCTGGCGAGGGTACTGCTGAGAAGGCCACCAGTATATGATTCCATTACGGCCAGACTGAGCCTCTTAGCTTTAAGCAAAGCGGCAACGGCAGACCCTAAGGTATCGCTATCCACGCCCCATATGTGGTCAGCCAGTATTTTCCTAATGTCGGCTTCCCTTTGTTCAATCATTTGCTGTGCTTCTGACATCTCGCTTGCCTTAGCTGCAATGCGCAAATGAATGCCATCAGGTCTAACATAGGTAGCCAGAGTTGGGTTGGATGAGTGCAAGAAGGGGGCTACCAATTCATCCACTTTGGCTTCAGTTAATCCAAAGGTCTTAATAGTTCGAGAAAGAATAACGGCGCCAGTTCGCTTTTGCGTCAAGGCGGGCAAGATGCTATTCATCCACATAGACTGCATCTCCTCGGGTGGCCCAGGCATAGCCACAATAATATGACCATCCTTGTCAATCCACCAGCCGGGAGCGGTGCCTTGAGGATTGCGAACTACCTGTGCCGAAGAAATAACCATTGCTTGCTTCACATTGCTCGCCGGTATCTCCCGATGATGCCGGATAAACAGCTCCTCCAGTTCTCGCCATAAAAGAGGATCGATTTTCAAGTCCTCCCCCAGTAGTTCGGCAATAGCCTCTCGAGTGATGTCATCCTGGGTGGGACCTAAGCCCCCTATGGTAATAATGAGGTCTGCTCTCTCCCACGCTCGCCTTAAAGCATCAAGCAACCTTGCTCGATTATCACCCACTACGGAGACGAAGTGAAGGTCAATTCCGAGTGGAGGTAGTTGGCGGGCCAAAAAAGAGGAGTTAGTATCTATTATCTCGCCAAGCAGGATCTCTGTGCCGGTGGGGATTATCTCCGCCTTCACTCGACTTATTTAACACCTGACTTGGGGAGAGTCCAGGCATTTCTCTATCAATTCCATGGCGCAGAAGTCACCGCACATACTGCATGCCCTGCCGGCGGTGGTATGCTTGGCATGAACTCCTCGTGCTCGCTCTTGATTTAGGGATAATTCAGCTTGGGTTTCCCAATCAAAGCTACTCCGAGCTCTGGCCATTTTGTCATCCCAATCCCGAGCTCCCTTCACGCCTTTAACGATGTCACCAGCATGAGCAGCAATGCGAGAGGCGATTACCCCCTCCTTTACATCTGCAGTATCGGGAAGACCAAGATGCTCTGTGGGGGTAACGTAACACAGGAAGTCGGTGCCGGCGGCAGCAGCGATAGCACCTCCAATGGCACCAACAATATGGTCATAGCCTGCACCTATATCGGTTACCAAGGGACCCAGAACATAGAATGGGGCCCCACGGCAAATGCTCTTCTCCATCTGGACGTTGCTGACCACCTGGTCTAGCGGCAGATGTCCTGGACCTTCAATCATGACCTGAACACCAGCCTCACGAGCCCTGTCTGTTAACTCACCAAGAGTGATTAGCTCTTCAAATTGAGCTCGATCGCTGGCATCGGCCAAGCTTCCCGGTCGCAAGCCATCACCCAAGCTCAGAGTTACATCATACTTGCGGGCTATATCTAGCAAGCGGTCGTAGTATTCGTATAGGGGATTCTCCTCACCGGTATGCAATATCCGTGCAGCGAGAAAAGCGCCTCCCCGAGATACGATGTTGGTTACCCTACCTTGATGTCTTAGTCGCTCGACAGTTGCCTTCGTCACCCCACAGTGGACAGTGACAAAATCAACGCCATCCGTGGCATGCTCCTCAATTACATCCAGGATGTCATCAATGGTCATATCTACAATAGCTCCGTGCCTTACGATAGCCTCAAGACCTACCTGATAAATGGGCACGGTTCCAACCGGTAGGGGACTGGCAGCAACGATAGCTCGCCGAATCGCTGAAATATCGCCGCCGGTGCTCAAATCCATGACTGTATCAGAGCCATAGTCAATAGCTGTTTGTAGCTTATCAAGCTCTGTGCTCATATTGCCAAAGTCCGACGAAGTGCCTATGTTAGCATTGACCTTCGTTCTTAATCCCTTGCCTATGCCAAGAGGAACAAGATTTCCGTGGTTGATGTTAGCCGGGATCACAATTGTGCCTTCAGCTACTCCTTGTTGGACAAATGTGGCATCCAACCCCTCCTGCTCAGCCACATACCTCATCTGCTCCGATATAACGCCACTCCGAGCCAGTTCTAATTGAGTCATTCTTACCCCCTCAGCAAAAATCATCCCCTTAGTTCTGGACTAAGGGAGAGCTTTCATTCTTGTGTTCTAGTTTAGCCTAAGACGAATATTAACGCAAACGTACTGCCAAGTTCAATTCTGTAGCACCTCTCGGTGCCGTTTTGCTCCCTTCTCTTCTTTGTTATTGCGAGCGAAGCGAAGCAGTCT
>JADFUX010000001.1 GCA_015222255.1 Chloroflexota bacterium | reverse complement strand
GTGTGGAAAAGTGATAAGGTGGTAAGAATCCCGAAGCAAAGAGAATAAAAGGAAGGAGGTCTTACCACCGATGGCTAAGAGCCCCCCCATTCTTGAAGGCAGAACCCCGGACGGGCTATAATGCTCAAGCCAACGAATCACAGGATGAACGGCTTTGGCAGCATCTTGAACCAAGTCTCCAGACCTGCTCGCTACGTGGGCGGCGAATGGAACAGCGTTATCAAAGACTGGGACAGTATCCCCACCAGAATTGTACTATGCTATCCCGACATCTATGATATTGGGATGTCAAACTTGGCATTGCCTATCCTCTACGAAATACTCAATAGTCAGGTAGATGTTCTGGCAGAAAGGGTTTATGCCCCGTGGGTCGATATGGAGGCAGTCTTACGGAAACAAGACATTCCGTTGTTTAGCCTCGAATCCAAACGCCCACTAAAGCAATTTGACGTAATCGCCTTCTCTCTGGGCTATGAGCTTACCTATACCAATGTTGTTAACATCCTCGACTTGGCTCGGATCCCCTTGTTTAGCTCTCAGAGGGAATATCCTTATCCTTTAGTAATAGCCGGGGGTAGTTGCGCTCTTAATCCTGAACCAATGGCTGATTTCATTGACCTGTTCGCAATCGGTGAAGGGGAAGAAATAATGCTCGAGCTACTCGGAGTCTTCCGGGCGTATAGGGCAGATAAGAGGGAGTTATTGACGCAGGCTGCCAAACTTAAAGGTGTCTACGTCCCCAGTTTCTACGAGGTCAATTATGAAAAGGACGGCAAGACGGCCACTTTTGTGCCGAAGACAACTGAAGCTGCTCCAAAGATCGAACGCAGGATAATGACTAAGCTTCCACCTCACTTCAGTAAGCCTGTCGTCCCTTATATAGAAGTAGTGCATGACCATGGCGCTATGGAAATTCAACGAGGCTGCACTCAAGGCTGTCGTTTCTGTCAGGCTGGGATGACCTATCGACCGGTGCGAGAACGCGGGCGAGAAGAGGTAATAGATGAGGCAAATAAGATCTGCGCCAATTGTGGTTACGGCGAGATATCTTTGCTTTCCTTAAGCACTGGAGATTATCCACACATCGAACAGCTCATCAAGGACCTGTCACAGCAGCACTATAAGGATGGTCTCATGTTGTCCTTGCCTAGCCTTCGATTAGACGAGAAGGTAACCCGACTGGTAGATTCGTTGTTGCCCCAGGGCAAAATCAATTTGACTTTCGCTCCCGAGGCTGGAAGCGCAAGATTGCGTCGCGTCATTAATAAGAGCATATCCGAGGAACTGATATTGGATATCATGGCTAGCCTTTTTGACAAAGGTGTGGCGAGCATCAAACTCTATTTCATGATGGGATTGCCTACGGAAGCAATGGATGACATAGAAGGCATTGCTATGTTGGCGCAGAAAATACTCCATTTGCGAAGAGATGATAGGAAACGTCCCACGCTAAGGATTGGCTTGTCACCCCTTATTCCTAAGCCTCATACCCCTTTTCAATGGCTAGCACAAGAGGATGAAGAGCAACTAACTCATAAACGTGAGCTATTACAGCAAAAGCTGCGCCGACAGCAAATCAAAATGTCCTGGCACGATCCCAAAGCTAGCAGACTTGAGGCAGCTCTATCTCGCGGTGATCGCCGATTAGGAGAAGTCATATTTCGAGCTTGGCAACTAGGCTGCAGATTTGACGCTTGGAGCGAACACTTCCACTATCAGAAGTGGCTTGAGGCTTTTGAGGAATCTGGGCTTGATATTGCTTTCTATGCTAATCGGGAGCGATCCTTACATGAACTTCTACCCTGGAACCACATTGATGTCGGGGTTACCACTGAATTCCTTAGCAGGGAATACGACAATCTCTGGCAAGGAAAAGAGACTCCAGATTGCCGTTACGGGAAATGCAACAGTTGTGGGTTGCAAAGGTGGCAAGCGAGTTGCCAGCATAAACATAACATGCTAAGCGAGCTTCCATGTTAAAGGCTATTTACAAATTGCTCGATTGCCTGGTTAACAGCCTCCGCTTTTTCCGCGAAAACATAGTGAGTGCCACCATCGATGACGGTCAGATTCGACCCTTTTATTCTAGCAGCTAAGTAAGAGGTGTACTTTGGCGGCGTCATCTCATCCTCACTACCACATAGGATCAACGTGGGAACCTCAATTTGATGAACTCTATCCATGATGTCAAACCCATCACAACAAAGCATATCGCTTAGCTGCACTTTGGCCCCAAGTTCAAGTGATTTGTTTATCAATTTTTCCTTCATCACCGGGGCAATACGACTAAATTGGACTTCGAGAAAATTTTGCACCCAAACAGAACGATTTTCGATGCCCTCCTGAACTAGGGAGAGAATTTGGGGAGCCACTCTCAACCGGGCACCGGTGCCAATAAGGACTAGCCCCGAGATATCTTTAGGGTATTTCAGAGCATACATCTGGGCAATTGCTCCGCCCATCGAATGACCGACCAAAACTGGTAGTGAATATCCTTGGTTGAGGATGTAGCCCCACAGCCAATCGGTGTAATCCTCAATGCTGGTGCAAAGCTCACCATCAGGGTGACCCGGGAGATTGATAGCTTCAGCGTTGGGGAAGTGCTCTGTTTGATACTGCCAGAATTCCGCCGTGCCCCCGGCTCCGGAAACCAAAATCAGCTTCACTCTAAAGCACCTCCCGTGAATCCCCTAAGGCAGCCTCAAGTGCCTCGTCGATTCTATCTGCAAAAATAAATTGAAGCTCTTCCTTAACCTGCTGGGGAACTTCTTCTAAATCTTTTTCGTTCTCCTTCGGTAAGATTACTTTCCTGAGCCCAGCACGGTGAGCTGCCAATACCTTATCCCTGATACCACCAACGGGGAGTATCTTGCCCCTTAGTGTAATCTCACCGGTCATACCAATATCTTTGCTTACCGAACGCCCCGTCACAGCTGAAATCAGGGCCACAGCCATAGTGATGCCGGCTGAAGGCCCATCCTTCGGTATACCTCCGGCAGGCACGTGAACATGGACATCATTGTCTTCATAGAAGCTAGTGGGAACATCTAGTTGAGGCTTATGAAGAGCAGTCAGAGAGCGGGCATAGGTAAGGGCCGCCTTTGCCGACTCTTGCATGACATCGCCTAACTTACCAGTAAGAGTGAGATTGCCCTTCCCGGGAACTAGCGTAGCTTCAACAAAGATGATATCGCCTCCCGTTGGAGTCCATGCCAACCCGGTAGCTACACCAACCTCGTCAGCTTCCTCTGCTGTTTGGTAATGGAATTTCTTAGCTCCAAGGTAATCATGGAGCTTATCCGGAATAACCGTGGTCGGCTCTTCCTTTCCCTCAGCTACCTGGCGGGCAACTTTGCGACAGATAGCTCCAATTTCACGTTCCAAATTTCTCAATCCCGCTTCCCTGGTATAGTTCCTGATAATGGCAAGCACAGCTTCATCGCCAATATCAAGCTGCTGTGGAGTCAGCCCATTCTCATTGAGCTGCTTGAGAATAAGAAACTGCTTAGCGATATGGAGCTTCTCATCCTCAGTATAGCCGGGCAGCTCAATTACCTCCATTCTGTCCAGCAGGGCTGGAGGAATGGGGTCGACGATGTTGCCTGTGGTGATGAACATGACCTTGGACAAGTCAAAGGGCACATCAAGGTAATGGTCAACAAAAGAGGAGTTCTGCTCCGGGTCGAGAACTTCGAGAAGGGCGGCAGCAGGGTCGCCTCTGAAATCAATACCCAGTTTGTCAATCTCATCGAGCATAAATAAAGGGTTATTAGACTCAGCACGACGAAGCCCCTGAATAATCCTTCCGGGCAAAGCGCCTACGTATGTGCGGCGATGCCCGCGGATGTCCGCTTCATCCCTGATGCCACCTAGGGAGATGCGCACAAATTTCCTTCCCAAAGCACGAGCTATAGATTGCCCTACCGAAGTTTTGCCTGTCCCTGGAGGTCCAACAAAACACAGAATAGGCCCTTTCATATCGGGCTTCAACTTCCTCACCGCCAGATAATCCAGTATTCTTTCCTTCACCTTGTTCAGGTTGTAGTGATCTTTATCCAGAACGCCTGAAGCTCGAGCAATATCCAAATTATCTTCAGTGCTTTTTGACCAAGGAAGATTGATCAGCCAATCGAGGTAAGTACGCGATACAGTGTATTCGGCAGCCGCTGGCGGCATTTTAGCCAAGCGGTCAAGCTCCCGGTCTGCCTCTTTGCTGGCTTGAGGAGATAACTTTGCGTCGACAATCTTCTCTCTGAGCTCGTTCATTTCTAAGGTCCGCTCGTCAGCCTCTCCCAATTCCTTCTGTATAGCTTTCAATTGCTCTCGAAGGTAAAACTCGCGTTGCGCTTTAGTCATCTCCTCTTTGGCCTGAGACTGAATTTTGCTTCCTAACTCCAAGACCTCCAACTCCCGGCTGGCAAACGTAGTTAGCTTTCTTATTCGCTCAGCAACGTCAATGGCCTCTAGAATTTCCTGTCCTTCCTCCAGCTTGAGGTTAATGTGGGCAGCGATAAAATCAGCCAAGCTCCCAGGTTCGGGTATATTGAGCACTGCGATATTTAATTCGCTGGGCAGATTGGGCGCTAGCTCAACAACCCTTTGAAAAAGGCCGGCTAGATTCCTGACAAGAGCTTCAAGCTCTGTGGTCTTCTCTACCTTGTCCTCAACCACCTCGACCTTGGCCTTCAGGTATGGCTCAATCTGGCTAACTTCCTTTAGTCTAATTCTCGAGAGGCCTTGCAAGAAGACATGAATGGAGCCATCAGGCAACTTGAGCATCCGAGCAATGAGGACAGCTGTGCCTATGGAGTGCAGACTATCGGGAGGACCTTCTTTGGATCCCGTCCGTTGTGTGAAGAAGCCAATGATCTTGTCACCAGCAGCAGCGTCGTCTATGAGCTTGATTACCCTCTCATCCTTTGTGCCCAACGGAACAATGAGAGAGGGATAGACTACGGCTTCATTGTTGGGAAAGATGGGCAGTTCTTCGGGGATACGGAACTTACCCATAGTCTCTCTCGTTTCTTGTGTAATAGCCACTCCTGCTCCCCAATCAACTGACTTTTATACCTATATGGTAAGGTTTTTCCTCGTTTAGCTTGGGCAAGATGACTTCCAGAAAACCGTTTTCATAAAAGGCTTTAACCTGATTGGTATTCACACTTACAGGCAAGGGGATCTCTCGCTGAAAAGACCCCCACAGAATCTCCATTTGGGAATAAGTTCGCTTCATACCTCGCTTACTATCCCTTCTCTCACCTTTGATAGTAAGGATATTGTTGTTAACGATTACCTCAATTTCATCCTGCTTAACCCCCGCCAACTCAACAAGCACCATTACATCATTGTCAGTCTCGTAAACATCGATAGCTGGTTGCCAAGTTCTGGGAGAGAAACGGACTGCCGGTGGTTTGCGACTGGCAACGTCATCCATCACCCGCCCCATGTCTCTCTGCATGTTAATAACGACTTCAGCCCACTCTCCTCGCAATATCATCTTTCGCGCCTCCTTCGCACTATTATACTTGATTTCAATAAATGATGGGTAAGCTATCCCAGAAACGTGACAACACCCTGGCGAATCAGCTTTACCGCAATGGCAGCCAGGAGCAAGCTGACTATTTTGGATATAGCCGTGACTCCGTTCTTACCCAGAAAACCTGCCACTCGATTACATTGCCTGAAGGGAAGCCAACTTATCACCAAATTGACAACAAGATACTGGTCAATAAGCAGAAGAAGAGTAGTAAGCACTGCCGGCCCGGCGATTAGTGGCGTGCCTAGAGGGACGACTCCTACAGCTTCGGCGGTTGACGAGTCCTTGATTTCTATCATTACTTCCAGTAACCAAATCCTTGATGGACAAAACCAGCAGAATAATGCCACCAGCTACCAAAAATCAGCTACCTCAATGTCCGGGAATTGGAAACCAGCCTGGCCAATGATAATGAACCCTAAGCCCAAGGCAAAAGCAGTGAGCATCGCCGAGCGCACCGTGCCGCTCCGCTGTGAAGTTGTCATGTCTCGAGTCAGGGCAATGAGTATGGGCAAATTCCCAACGTAATCCATGGCTACAAAGAGAGGAATGGAAGTCAAACCAAGCTGCCGAAAAATCTGCCCCATATTTGCCCCCTAGAATGCCACTTGCAGCCTCCGAGCATAAATGAACTCCCCCCTTCACTTTGCTCGGCGCAAGATCTCACGGGCGAAGCCTAGACAAGCTGATTTAGGGTGGCGATGGAAAGTATGCTATCTCGTTCAGCTAATGACATTAAGCGTGCTCCCCGACTATTCCTACGGTGGATTGGCACTTGTTCCATCGGAATACACACTATGTTGCCTCCAGTTGATACCATCAATAAATGCCCGTTGGGTGAAATGAGTTTGCATGCAGCGATCTTGCCTGTTTTCTCGTTGAGTTTATGAGCCTGTATTCCTTTGCCGCCACGCTTGTGGATCGCGTAGTTTCTTATGGGTGTCGACTTGCCGAAGCCGTTTTGAGTCACTGTAAGCAGATGAGCATCCGGAAAGACAGTGCTCATGCTGATTATTTGGTCATTCCTCAAACGAATGGCTCGAACTCCACCACTGGCTCGAGACGCAATTCTTAAGCTCCCAACCCTAAATCTGACCGCCTGCCCGCTTTGGCTTACCAAAATGATGTCGTCCGAATCGGCAACCACGCTTGCTGCCACCAACTCATCTTGATTAGTGAGTCTGAAAGCAATAAGACCACTTCTTCTTATCGAGGAAAACTCATCTAGACGGGTCTTTTTTATTTGCCCTCTTCTGGTAGACATTACCAAGAACATATCGGAGGGAAAATCTGTTATCACCGATAGATCAGTCACTTCGTCTTTAAGGTCGATAGGGAGCATGTTAACCAGCGCTGTGCCTTTAGTGGTGCGAGATGTACCCTCAGGTATCTGGTAGCATTTCAGGCGATAAACCTTCCCTCGCTTAGTGAAGAAAAGCAAATTGTCGTGTGTGTCTGCCACCACGAGGTGACTTACAAAATCGCTCTCCCGCATAGCCATTCCCATGACGCCTTTCCCCCCACGGTGCTGCAGGCGGTAAGTAGTAGCAGGAATCCTTTTTATGAACCCTTGGTCGCTCAAGGTAACTACCATCTGCTGGTGAGAAACAAGGTCCTCTCTACGGAATTCTGCGATTTCCTCCTCGCAGATTCGAGTGCGTCGAGCATCACCATACTTGGATTTCAATTCGACGATCTCGTGTTTAATAAGAGACAACAGCTTTTCTGGATTTGCCAGCACATCCTCTAGATACAAAATGTTCCTTGATAGATCAGCATATTCCTCGGTTATCTTCTGCTGTTCTAGATGCGCCAGCCTGCGAAGGGGCATGTCAAGTACAGCCTGAGCCTGAATGTATGATAAATCAAAAGCTGCTTGCAATTCAGCGCGGGCAGAGTCGACTGTCTCAGACTGTCGGATTATGTTAATCACTCGCTCTAACCTAGCAAGGGCAATCCTAAACCCTTCCAGGATATGCGCCCTCTCTCTAGCTTTCTGAAGCTCGAACCTGCAACGCCTGGTGACAACCTCGCGACGAAAATCAATGTAGCAGGCTAAGGCTTCCTTAAGGTCAATCAGTTTTGGCTGACCATCAACTAGAGCAACCATATTAATGAAAAAGGCGGATTGCATCGAGGTGTTCTTATAGAGATTGTTAAGCACCTGACGAGTCTGTGATTCCTTCTTGAGTTCAATGACAAGTCGCATGCCTTCCCTATCCGATTCGTCACGCACTTCGGCTATCCCTTCAATTTTCCTACCCTTGACCAGTGCGGCTATCCGCTCCACCAAAGCCGCCTTGTTTACTTGATACGGAAGCTCAGTGACAACTATTTGCCTCCCACCTCCCTTCGAAGTCACTTCGGTTGCTTTGGCTCGAACTATGACTTTCCCTTCCCCCGTAGCGTAGGCATTTCTAATACCTTGCTCACCCAGAATCACGCCTCCGGTGGGGAAATCCGGTCCTTTGACAAAACACATTAGCTCATCCGCTGTACACTGTGGGTTATCGATTAGATAATCAAGGGCATCACATATCTCACCCAGGTTCTGAGGCGGGATATTGGTTGCCATGCCTACAGCTATGCCCGAGGCCCCATTGACCAATAGGTTGGGCAGCCTGGCTGGCAATACAGAGGGCTCTTTCAGAGAATCGTCGAAATTGGGAACCAAGTCCACGGTATCTTTCTCTATGTCAGCTAGCATTTCCTGGGCAACTTCCGTGAGTCTAGCTTCGGTGTACCTCATTGCCGCCGGTGGGTCATTATCAACACTACCAAAGTTGCCTTGGCCATTAACCAAGACATATCTCAGGGAAAAATCTTGTGCCATACGCACCATAGCATCGTATACGGAAGCATCCCCATGGGGATGGTATTTCCCCAGAACCTCACCCACTATTCGGGCACTTTTCTTTGATGGGCTATTATGCCGTAGGCCTATCCCATCCATAGCATACAGAATGCGTCTCTGCACTGGCTTTAGGCCGTCACGCACATCAGGCAAAGCCCGCGAGACAATGACACTCATAGCATAGTCCAAGTAGGAACTCTTCATCTCATCTTCAATAGCCACGAGCTTTACTGTGCCAGTTTCCACTATTCCTCCTCTGAAGTATCTTGAACGATAGGGGAGCCTTCTGCTAAGGTTTCTTCCTCCTCTTCAGGGGCTTCCTCCCAGGCGAAGTAGGGCCTAAGAAGGCTGTCTCGGTTATAGGGGTGAAAATCCTTACCTGTCTTAGCGCGGAAAATTGGATGTCTTGCTTCGTCTGGGTGTTGATAGAGCTTCTTAATGATGACTTTTATTTCGTTTTCTTCCAGATTGAGGATAGCCGCAGTATATTTGCTTCCATTCATTATTGACTTGATGAGGCGGGCCTCGTATTCCGGCTCTATCTCGCCCAAATACTCTCCCCGTATATCCTCTACAATTAACCTTTGACCCTTTACCCTCAACTGCACTTGATCTCCAACAGCTATCCTGGCTAGCACACCCCAAGGAGCTGGATGAGAGAGCTTAACTATGCCACCCTCCCCTATCTCGGTCAAAAAAAGCTCAAGGGCTATCCTGCGATGCTCACTAACTGGCATCGCCTTGGTCTCAGACAAGGTAGCTAAACGAGCAAGATTCTTCTTAGCGATAGCATTGTTAGGGGCAAGCTCCACTGCCGTCGCATACGCTTCCCTAGCCCGCGCAAACTCCCCTAGCTCTGTCAAAGCTCTGCCAAGACGGTTATGCGCTTCAACATCCGTAGGGAATCTCTCGATTATATTTGTATTAACCGCCACTGCTTCTTGCCAGCGACTTTCCATGGCCAAGGCTATAGCTTCGTCGCTTAACTTTGCCCTTACTCTACTCTGTTCCCCTTGATGAAGCATCTCCATAATTTGAAGGGTCTTCCTCAGAGTTATAGTGACAAGTCTCATAAGGGATGTCAAGCCTGCGAAGTGATGCCGCGGCTATACTGAGCCAGACGTGCTATGAACCCCAGTTCGCAGCAATGCCTTTTATCGCCTCAAGTCCTAAGGAGACGAATTCCTCGAGCTCAAGTCCAAGTTCCCGGCATTGAGCCACTTGCTCCCGGTTGACTCCTGCCATGAATCCTTTCCCGCGAAAGCGCTTCGTAACCGATTTGGTGGTCCATCCTTTGGGCCTATCAGTACCAACCAAGGCATCAGTAATGTCCGCACTCAGGGCATCGGCACAAAAAAGCGCCTTGTCCAATCTTGTTTCTCGAGGAATGCCATGAGCTTGATTGTGACACAGAATGGCGTGAGCCATTTCCTCCGTAGCTCCAAGCTCTCGTGCTATGTCAGCTCCCAGCTTACTGTGACTATGGGGGTCATCCTCAACCAGCTCCACATCTATGTCATGAACGAGCCCAGTGAGTCCCCATTCCTCTTCGTCTTCCCCTAGCCTTTTGGCTAGGGCGCGCATAACTGCCTCCGTAGCCAACATATGCTTCACCGCGTTCTGATCCTGAACATTGGCTTGAATGGAGTTGAGGACTTCTTCTCTATCCATTTCTACGCCTTACAAGCATGTTCTCTCGTATTTCCCAATATCCCACGCAGGTATTGTCCAGTGATAGAATTCTCCCTCCATGCCGCTTCTTCAGGTGTCCCAGTGGCTATAATATAGCCACCTTCGTCACCAGCTCCGGGACCAAGGTCAATAACCCAATCAGCGTTTTTGATTACATCGAGGTGGTGTTCAATGACAATTACCGTGTTTCCGTAATCCACCAACCTCTGTAGCACCTGCAAAAGGCAAGCAATATCAGGAAAGGAGAGACCTGTGGTTGGCTCATCAAGCATATATAGCGTCTTGCCTGTAGAGCGGCGGGATAGCTCCGTAGCCAATTTCACTCGCTGTGCTTCGCCTCCGGAAAGAGTAGGCGCCGGCTGCCCCAGGCAAATGTACCCTAAACCAACATCTCGCAGCGTCTCCAGTTTGGTCCTGATTCTAGGAAAGTGTTCAAAGAAAGCCAAAGCTTCGTCCACGGTCATGTCGAGCATCTCAGCGATATTCTTCCCTTTGAAGCAGATCTCCAACGCTTCTCGGTTGTACCTTTTCGCCTTGCATACCTCGCAAGGGACCGTGACGTCAGGCAGGAATTGCATCTCAATTTGAACATAGCCTGCTCCTTGACAGGCTTCACACCGGCCTCCCTTCACATTGAAGGAAAAGCGCCCCGGAGAGTAGCCACGCATCCTAGCTTCAGGAACAGCAGCAAAAAGCTCCCTAATGGGAGTGAAGGTTCCCGTATAAGTAGCTGGGTTACTTCGCGGAGTACGGCCAATCGGCGACTGGTCGATATTAACGACCTTATCGATATGCTCAGTGCCAATAATCCCCTCGCACTTGCCCGGCCTCTCTCGAGACCGATAGAAAAGCCTCGCCAGGTTCTTATACAGTACTTCGTTAGTTAGAGAGCTTTTTCCACTTCCGGAAACGCCAGTGACACAGACGAACTTCCCTATAGGGATATGGACGTCAATATTCTTCAAGTTGTTCTCCCTGGCGCCTTTGATTATGAGCTCTTTACCCGAGCCACAGCGGCGTTCGGATGGCACGGGAATTTGCCGCACTCGACTTAGATATTGTCCAGTTATTGACTGAGGGCAAATCATTATGTCTTCCAGTGTCCCTGTGGCTACAACTTCTCCTCCCCATTTGCCAGCCCCAGGACCCAGATCAACGATATGGTCGGCAGCTCTCATCATGGCTTCATCATGCTCCACAATTATCACAGTGTTATCCAAATCCCTGAGGCGCTTCAGCGTCGTTATGAGGCGGAAGCCATCAGCCGGATGTAATCCCACCGTAGGCTCATCGCAAATATAGAGAACACCGGTGAGCCCACTGCCAATTTGAGTAGCTAAATGAATCCTCTGTGCCTCACCACCACTCAGGGTAGCCGAAGGACGATCTAGAGTTAAGTAGCTCAAACCTATCTCCCTAAGAAAGCCCAGACGAGCATGGATTTCTTTGATAATCTGATGAGCTATGGTAAGCTCACGGGGGCTGATTTGGTAGCTCAGCCCCTCGGCCCAATTCAAAGCTTCCGTCACGGATAAGGCGGTGACTTCCATGATATTCTTGCCCACGACGGTGACGGCTAGAGATTCCGGTTTCAGCCTCTTTCCCTGACATACAGGACAGGGGTGGGATGACATATATCGCTCAATGTCGGTGCGAACAGCATCGGAATCCGTTTCTCGATAGCGGCGTTCCAAGTGTGGTATTATGCCTTCAAAGTTTGTGTAATATCGGCGGCTCATGCCATAGCGGTCTTCATATGTAACCGGAATGGCCTCCCCACCGTTTCCATAAAGAATCAGATGTAGTTGTCCTGGAGTAAGGTTCTTAACTGGTGTGGATAGGGAAAAGCCACGACGCTGGGCCAAGAATTCAAGGATGCTACTATACCAGGTGCTTACCGTGCCATTTCTTGCCCAGGGTTGAATAGCTCCCTCAGCCAAGCTCAGTTCCTTATCCGGGATAACCAAACCGGGGTCAATTTCCAGCTTGCAGCCAAGCCCCGTGCAGGCGGGGCAAGCGCCATGAGGGCTATTGAAGCTGAATGTTCTTGGGGCAAATTCCCCCAAGCTAATGCCACAGTAAACACAGGCAAAATGCTCTGAGAAAAGCAATTCCTCCCCACCAAAGATGGAGATGAGCACTACACCTGAGCCTAATTTCAAGGCTGTCTCAGTGGAGTCCGCAAGCCTACCGGTGTTTTCGTCTTTGGCTATCTCTAGTCGGTCAATCACTGCCTCTATGGTATGCTTCTTATTCTTGTCTAGCTCAAATTCCTCGTATAGCTCATGAATTTGCCCATCAACCCGAACCCTGACGAATCCTGTTTTTTGCAGATCCTGAAATATCCTTTGATGCTCGCCTTTGCGATCTCTAACCAGCGGCGCCAGGATCATAATTCGACTTCCCTCAGGTATCCCCTGAACGGCATCTACGATTTGCTGCACTGTCTGACGGCGAATCTCACGTCCACATTTAGGACAGTGCGGCTGTCCGACGCGAGCAAACAGAAGACGCAAGTAATCGTATATCTCGGTGACTGTGCCTACCGTGGAACGCGGGTTATGAGATGACCCCTTCTGGTCAATGGAGATAGCAGGGCTAAGTCCTTCAATATAATCAACATCAGGCTTTTCCATTCGCCCCAAGAACTGGCGGGCATAGGCGGAAAGGGATTCCACATATCTGCGCTGACCTTCAGCATATATGGTATCGAAGGCCAGGGAGCTTTTACCTGAACCCGAGACTCCCGTGATGACCACCAGCTTATTCCTGGGAATGACAACATCAATGTTCTTAAGGTTGTGTTCCCTCGCCCCCTTGACAACTATGGCAGTTGAAGACATTCTCGATTTATTGTAACATTGGTCATAGCTGCTCACAAGCCAGCGGGCTCGCTTAGCACGGTGACACTTCAGTCAGGGTTGAAGGCAAACGAGAGATAGGTCAGAATTGAACGGCTCCGGGGGAGCCGATTCTCTCAACTTTGCTAGTGCGGATAACGAGTGCTATAATACGCCAGATTTCTAATTCAAAGAAAGGAGGAAATTTCAGAATGGGCCAGGAAAAGACAACTAAACAGGTCCTGGAGGAAAAGCTGGCCGGGAGCGAGCGGGTTCCCTTATATAATCCCGAGGTCTTGAAGAAACTGAGCCAGGAATTTGATCAGTGGAAAAACACAGCGGTTCGCGAGGAAGACCGAAAAAACTGGAATGTCACGCCCCATACAATTCTTGGTTCTGAAGTGCCTCGAGGTATGCTTTATACGCCGCTTGATAAGCCTGACCTTGACTACATGCAAGATTTGGGCTTCTCGGCCAATGAGCCCTACACCAGAGGTGTGCATGCCAATATGTATCGGGGCCGGGAATTCACCATGCGTCAGCTCACCGGCTTTGGAGGTCCAGAGGACACCAACGAGAGAATAAAATTCATGCTGGATCACGGTGCCACAGGCGTAAACATAATTTTCGATCTTCCCACGATTCAAATGTATGACTCCGATGATCCCATATCCAGAGGTCAGGTGGGGATGTCCGGTGCCACCATTGACTCTGTAGGGGACATGGAGGCGCTGTTTAAGGATGTTCCCATCGACAAAGTTACGGTTTCGCTAGTGACCCACTATCCCAGTAATACCGCCATACTGTTCCCTATGTATCTGGTCATGGCCGAGCGCAGAGGCCTCTCCTGGGATAAGATAGGCGGCAGCGTTCAGAACGACATAACCCTGGAGGAGGTGGTTCGTAGCGGGGCAGAATACATACCGCCTGGGGATTGCTTCAGGATACAATGCGACAACATAGAGTTTATCAGGGGAAGCGTTCCTCGATTCAATTTCATTACCTATAATGGCTATAACCTGCGCGAGTTTGGTACTTCGGGCGTTACTGAGATAGCAGTAGCTGTAGCCAACGCCATTCTGACTCTTGAGGACCTGCTAAGGAGAGGGCACGATGTTGATTGGATAGCGGAAAGGCTGGCGTTCTTCTGGTCACCCGCCAGCGATTTCTTTGAGGAAGTTGCCAGGATAAGAGCAGTGCGCAGACTCTGGTACAAGATAATGAAGTACAGGTTTGAAGCCAAAAGCGCCAGGTCCATGTGGATGAGATGCCATGTTCAGACATCTGGCATTTCGCTACAAAGGCAAGAGCCTTTGAACAACATCGTTAGGGCAGCTTTTCAGGCCCTGTCTGCAATATTCGCGGGGGTTCAGTCGCTGCATGTCGACTCATATGATGAAGCCTATTCTGTTCCCACGGAGGAGGCGGCATTGGTATCGCTGCGAACTCAACAGATTATTCAAGCAGAGACAGGAGTTACCGAGGTCGTTGATCCGCTCGGAGGCTCCTTCTATGTAGAGGCTCTGACCGATGACTATGAGAGAAGAATTCTGGATGAAGTGGATGAAATTGAGAAGATGGGTGGTTACGTTGCGGCTATAGAAAGGGGCTGGCTGCATAGGAGAATTGCTGAACATTTCAATCGGGAGCAAAGGATGATTGAACAAGGGGACATAAAGCTTGTGGGGTATAACATATACAAATCTCCCGCTGAGCTACCCCCAATAGATGTCTTTCGCTATCCCGAGGGCGTGGAGGAAAGGCAGAAGGCGAAATTAGCCAGATTAAGAGCGCAGAGGGACAACGAAAAGGCAAGTAGCGCTCTCAATGCGCTTGGAGAAGCTTGCAAAAGAAAGGAAAATATCGTGCCCTATTCTGTTGAGTGTGCCAGGGCAGGTTGCTCCGAAGGCGAGCTATTCAAGGTATTCAAGCAGGCCTATGGTCTGTGGAGACCAGCGGGGCTTTGGTAAGAGTCTCGCTCTTCGAACATACACAAAATGGGAGGTTCGAAACAGATGGAAAAGAAAACTAAGGTATTATTGAGCAAACTTGGCGTGGATGTTCATAATAGGGGAGTTATCACAGTAGCAAATCAATTAAAGGACGCTGGTATGGAAGTCGTCTATATCGGTAACGCTCTTCCCGAGGAAATAATCAAGGCAGCCATACAAGAAGATGCTGACATCGTCGGGGTGAGTTCTTTGGGAGGTGCCCATCTTACTCTTGGCGGCGAAGTAGTTGAGGTAGCCAAGCGCGAAGGGCTGACAGAGCGCACGGCATTTTTCATCGGGGGGGTCATGGCACCCAAGGACATCATAGAATTGAAGGAAAAAGGATTTGATGGGGTGTTCACGCAAGGAGCAACTAGAGATGAAATCGTATCTGGCCTAAAACAAGGTGTTGCCTCCAAGAAAAAGGGATAACACTCTTGCCCTAGCGTATGCTAGGATTCACTGGGAAATAGCTTGAGGTACAAAAGGGGGCTGTGGCTATAT
>JADFUX010000011.1 GCA_015222255.1 Chloroflexota bacterium | reverse complement strand
TTTGCCCTTAAACCTGTAGCCGTCAAAGGGAGTATTTCTTCCCTTAGAGGCAAAACTGCGACTGTCCACTATCCATTCTTCGTCAGGATTGAGTATGGTGATGTTAGCTGGAGTGCCTGTCTTCAACGTCCCTAGTTCATCACTTCTACCAATGATTTTCGCTGGCTCATTGGTTAGCTTCGATATCAGCGTAGCCAGGCTTATTTGGTCTTCATGCACCAAGCTCATAAGAGAGCCAAAAGCGGTCTCAAATCCGCTAATGCCAAAAGCAGCCAGCTGTAGCTCACAATTCTTGTCCGCTAGAGTATGCGGTGCATGGTCAGTAGCAATAGCATCAATCACGCCATCTTTGAGTGCTTCAATCAAGCACTCTACATCCTCTCTAGTCCTCAAGGGCGGATTCACCTTGGCATTGGTGTTGTATCGAGATTGCTTCGCTCCGCTGGCAATGACATTGCTGTTTTCGTCCCATTTCTTGCCCAGAATCTTCTCCTCAGTCAAGGTGAGATGGTGGGGAGTAACCTCAGCGGTCACTGAAATCCCATTTTCTTTAGCCTGGCGTATGAGTTTCACTGAACCACAAGTGCTTACATGGGCGATATGAAGCTTGGCTCCAGTCAATTGGGCCAAAGCCAGGTCACGAGCAACCATAGTCTCCTCAGCGGCTGCTGGGATACCCTTCAAGCGTAGCTTACTAGACACGCGGCCTTCGTTTATTATTCCATCGTTGCTCAATCCTTTATCTTCACAGTGCTCTATTATGGGCAGTCCTAACGTATGGCAACAGTCCAGTGCGTGGCGCATAACTTGTGAGTTCGATACGGGGTCGCCATCATCACTGAAGGCAATTACCCCGGCTTCAGCTAGCTCAGGTAAGTCACAAATCTCCTCACCCTTTCTGCCTTTGGTGACGCAGCCTATGGGAAGAACGTTCACGAAGCCTTCTTGGCTCGCCTTTTGTCTTACCCAATCCACAACAATTTGGTTATCCAGTGGCGGGTTGGTGTTTGCCATACAGCAAACGGTAGCGAAGCCACCTATAGCGGCTGCTCTTGTTCCTGTGGCGATAGTCTCTTTTTCCTCAAACCCGGGTTCACGAAGATGGCAGTGAAGGTCTACGAACCCGGGACAAACCATCAGCCCTGTGGCGTCGATTACCACTTGCCCAGGCTGAATGAGTATTTCCCCTCCCGACCGCACAATCTTACCTTCGCAGACTAGTAGGTCACCAACCTGGTCAATAGCTTGGCTGGGGTCAACTATATGACCACCGCGGACAAGCAAGGGCAGGGATTCGAGGTCCATTGTTCTTTTCACTACTCCTCGTCAAGCATGCTTCAATGATAGCTGTGAAAATGCCTCTAGCGATCTACGGTAACATACTTACTGGGCTTGAAGCCCCTGGCTTGAGCTTCATTTTCCGAATCAAAAATAATCAGATTCTCTGGTTTGATTTTTCGGATCCAATGACTTTCAGCGCTGTGGTATTTCTTGTTCTCCAACTTCCCTTCGTGCCAATCCGAACTGGCAATATACTGGGGATGAAGTTCATGTTCGCAATAGATGCACCGCAGCGTCAAAGGGTCGAGGCTCACTATCTTGAACTTCGGTTTTATATACCTTGCTTCCGTTTCCTGGTTTGATACACAAAGTCTATTAGCGCACTTAACCCCTGGGTCTCCCTCATAAACGTGATAGTCTAGCTTCTGGACAAGAGAATCCTCTTCCTGGGGAATTATGAGTTCCTTAGCTCCCAACAAGAGGGCTATGAGTGCCATCCTGACAGGTACGCCACGGGCAGCTTGTTCGAAGTACATACTTCTGGGGTCAGCATCTATCTCGTAGGCAAGCTCATCGATGCGGGGCAAGGGGTGCATGACCAAGGTGCGCTCGAGCCCCTTCCTTCTCAGGAGGCGAGCATCTATCACGGGGTAGTCCTTTTTTGAAGCCGCGCCCGGCCCCGTGTCCCCGACCCTTTCTTTTTGCAGCCTAGTGACATAGATAGCGCCGTCTCTGATGTCGACCTTAATCTGGACACCAGGCATAAGTGCTAATTGATGGGAATCGGTTGGCGTAACATATATGGCATCGACGCTCTGACCTCCTAGGGTCTCAGCAAGCGATTGTGTGTCATCGCCGGGGCCCTTTATCAGTTTGCCACCGTAGTCTTGGGTCAGTTTTCCCAGCACATGTGCCGGCATTTCCACTCCTGGCCCGGAGAAGAAATAGATTCTTGCAGCGCCAAGACGAGCAAGAGCATAGGTAAGGGAATGTATCGTCCGACCATATTTTAGGTCTCCGCATAGGGCGATCTTCAGACCCCTGATGGTTTGCCTTTCTTTAGTAATAGTGTAGAGATCGCATAATGTCTGCGTGGGATGTTCATGACTTCCGTCACCGGCATTTATTACAGGGACGCCAGCGTAGTCGGCAACTACTCTGGCTGCTCCCTCCCAGGGATGCCTGATGACAATTATATCGGCATAACTCCCGACCACTCTTGCCATATCTGCAATGCTCTCACCCTTGGCTAGAGAGGTTGCACCCATATCAGCTGCGCTTATGACCTGGCCCCCAAGCCGCAGCATGGCAGCTTCGAAAGACAGCCGTGTCCTGGTGCTCGGCTCAAAAAACAAGCTCGCCATGATCTTTCCTTGACACAGCCCTGACTGGTCACTCATGGAGCCCGACATCTCGTCAGCCAGGCAAAACAAAGCCTCGATTTCCCTATTGGATAAATCATCTATGGTCACAAGACTTCTATTTGCCTGACTCATAGTACCCTCTTCGCCGATTCTCCCTGAATGCTGGGTCTTTGACTAGACTTACAATTGCTACCCCTTCTGTGCCATCTGTTTCCTGCATCTGAACTTGTATCTCCTCATCTCGGGAGCTTGGTATATTCTTCCCTACATAATCGGCGCGGATGGGAAGCTCTCGATGACCACGGTCGATAAGCACGGCTAGCTGAATGGACTTGGGCCGACCCAGATTTATGAGGGCATCCATCGCTGCCCGAATGCTTCGGCCAGTATAGAGGACGTCATCAACTAATATCACTTGCTTATCGGTAATGTCGGTGGGAATATAAGTGTTTTGGCTTGTTGGCTCTATTTCCATAGAGGAGACATCGTCACGGTAAGCCGCTATGTCCAAAGACCCCATAGGAGTACAATGCCCTTCAAAGCTCTCAATTATCTCCATCAGGCGTTTGGCTAAAGGTACTCCTCGAGTCCACATACCCACGAGCACCAAATCTTTGGCACCTTTGTTTTTCTCTATGATCTCGTGGGCAATACGAGCTAGGGCTCGCCCTATGTCCTCCGACGTCATAAGGACTTTCTCAGGCATGAGAAAACCTCCTGCCAAGAAAGCTGCAGGAGGTTTTGGGCCACGCTCCTATGAGCCCTTTTTCGTCTAGCATATTTCCCCTTGCCAGCCTCACTGGACTGATTTAAAGGCTAGGTGATGCTAGCACATTTGTGGCTATAATGCAAATTTCTTGTGGGAGCCTTGACATGAGGTTCAGCCCACATTATTGTAAATAGGGACTTGGGCAGTGACAGCTAGTAGACTCAACGAGGATGTGGAGAACTTAAGACGAAGTCTGGGTGATTTACCCTCACCTCAGATAGAGCCTCCTCTTATCGTGGTTAGCGGTTTGCCTGGGACGGGAAAGTCCTTTTTCTGCCGCAAGTTGGCTGAGAGGCTACCTTCCCTCGTACTAGCCAGTGATTCTTTGCGCCAAACTCTCTTTCTCCATCCAAAGTATGATGAGGACGAAAACAGGCAGCTTTTCCCTGCTTGTCATGCCCTGATCGAGGAGCTTTTGAAAAGGGGGATACCGATCATTTTCGATGCCACAAACTTGTTGGAGCGACATAGGGAGCCCCTTTACCATGTTTGCGAAAAAGCAGGAGCAAAGCTCATCTTGGTTAGCGTTGAGGCTCCTCCAGAGGTAGTTCAAGAGCGGCTTCTCGCTCGAGAAAGGGGGATAGATCCGGAGGACAAATCGCGAGCAGGTTGGGAAGTGCACCAGAGAATGAAGCCTCGGAAAGAGAAGATTCCGCGCAACCATTTCGTTGTCGATACCTCACGGGATCTCAGTGCGGCGATTGAGAAGATTGTGCGACTAATAAGGAAGTAAGAGAAAGCTTCTCTCAGACCCCTTCCGTTCTGCGTTCAAATGAGCTAAAATTAGGGTAATTCCATCCAAGTCAGATACTCTGGGGGAGTGAATTTGGAAGTCAAAGTTGTAACTGGTGACATAACCGAGATCGACGCTGATGCCATTGTGGTGAATCTTTTCCAAGGGGTGGAGGAAGTTAGCGGCGCCTCTGCCGCTGTAGATAAGGCGTTAGGTGGGGCTATCAGCAGTCTTATCAGCAAAGGTGAGTTTAAGGGCAAATTTGGAGAGGTTAGCGTAGTCCACACGCTTGGTA
>JADFUX010000086.1 GCA_015222255.1 Chloroflexota bacterium | reverse complement strand
TCCTTGCAGGGCTCTATTTCCTTGACTTTATGGCAAAAACCCACAAAACTCCGTCGCAGCTTCTGGATTCCCTTTATAGGAAAGTCGGCCCTCACTATTACGAGCGCGTAGACTATCATGTTTCTAAAGCTAAGCGTCAAGCTTCATTACGGCGGCTTAGTTCCAGCTCTCCAGATACTATGGCCGGAGCTAAGGTATCCAGGCTGGATACGACTGATGGTTTTCGTTTCTTTCTCATTGACGGGTCCTGGTTACTTATTCGCTTTTCGGGCACTGAGCCATTACTTCGGCTCTATGCTGAAGCGGAAAGCTTGCAAAGGGTAAGAGGGCTATTGGATGAAGGGAAGAAACTAGTAGGCATCTAGTTTCAGAAGGCGCTATACCCTGCCGTACTTATCCTCCAGCCTTACGACATCGTCCAATTCAGGTGTGGAAACCTCCAGAATCTCGCAGTCTTCAACTGCTATTACTCGATGCCGGCAGCCCGGCTCAATATGGTAGGACTCGCCTGGGGAGAGTTCTATAATCTGGCTTTCGTCCTTAGCATCTTGAATTTCCAGCTTAGCTCTTCCCCGATATAAGTACATCGTTTCGTCCTTTATCTTATGGTACTGCAAGCTGAGCTGCTCACCCTTCCGGACGAAAATCACTTTCCCGAGATATTTCTCAGTCTCAGCATAGATCAGCTCGTATCCCCAGGGCTTCTCAACTTTTCGTGGAATCACTTATACCCCCGGGGAGAATACATTAGCCTTTCAATCCTGCCAGTTCTTTAGCCATTTGTTTCTTCTTCTCCAGGTCTGTGTCCCTGTAGAGCATCATCATCTGATTTTGACGAGGACCTGCCCCATGCCAGGTGCCCACTCCGTGAAGACCAGCTATCCAGTTCTGCAAGAACCGGGTCATTCGCATCCTATCCTGGGCAGAGCCACGCGTCTTCAGATACTTCTCTATCAAAGGTTTCGTTACAGGATTCTCCAGGTCTTTCTCAGATGGCATGGTTACTACAAATCCGCCAGCAATATCACCGGCCCACTTCATCACCTCCCAGAAGCCATCACATGTATTGAGCTTAGCTGCATTGCCAAGAGCATCATTGGGCAGGTAAAAGCCAGAACCTTTGGGTTCCTCTTCTCCCTTGTAAGCTGCAGCTACGGTGCAGCCATAAGATATCTCCCTCACTTTTATCATTTCCGTAATTTGTTGGCGAATCATAGGCGCCCTATCCAGACCAAGATACTCTATCAAAGTCTGCGTGGCGCCGATGATAAGATCCATAAATCCTGCCTTGCATGAGCCTCCACAAGTCATACGATGCTGTTTAGCAAAACGGAGCAGGAGCATATGGGCATAATCAGTTTCGCCGCACACAAAAACCCTCTCCCAAGGAACAAAGACATTATCAAAGACTATCATGCAGGTCTCCCTTTGACCATACAGAGGATTCCCCAGCTTCGAGTTATCACCAATAAATTCCCTCTCGGCTGACAGAGCATTATATTGAGAGATGTAGGTGATTCCCTCTTGGGAGTTCTTCACGGCACAAGCCACGGCGTAAGGCTCCTCGCCCTTCCTCGGGGCCACACCCGGTATGACCAGAGTCTCGTCTGCCCCTATGGCGCCACTCTGATGCAGCTTAGCACCTCTCAAGACAATTCCATCAGCGCGCTTTTCAGCAACTCTGACATAGTGGTCAGGATCATCTTCCCCTGGCCTGAGGTCCCTCGAACCCTTGACATCCATGACGCCGCCGCTCACCGCCAAGTCATTCTTCTGAATATACTTGAGCCACTCAGTGAACCTCTTGTGATACTCAGTGCCTAGCTTCTGATCCATGTCATAGGTAACTGAGGCAGTTCCGTGTATGGCATCGCAACCCACACAGCGATAGTTGCAGGTACCCAGTTTCTGGGAAGTCAAGAGGCCCATCTCGGCGCGCATCTCCAAATCCCTGGTAGAACGGGATGGATGTACATTCCTGCTAACCTTCTGCCCAATGAGAGGAGACACCACATTCATAATCTCATCATATTGGGGATCCATACCTAAATCGAAGACCTTGGCAGTGGCATCCAGCACCGTCCTAGTGTTGGGATTAGCATCCAGATCCTCCACCTTCTTCCCATTTATATAGATATGGTGCTTAATCTTTGCCTGACCTTCCCTATACTGATCCCCAGTTCTCAAAGCCATAACATTCTCCTCGTCTCAGTCTTTCCTGCTGTCGCCAACAAGCTATCGTGGAGTTTTCTAGAAGAAAAGGTAAAGGGCTACCGTTTGGTATATTGAGGTGCCCTGCGAGCGCCCTTGAGCCCGTATTTCTTGCGCTCCTTAATTCTGGCATCACGGGTAAGCAGACCTTCTTTACGCAGGATCCGGTGGAATTCCTCGTTCTCCTTAGCCAAAGCTCGAGCGATGCCATGGCGAATGGCTCCAGCCCAACCACTCATGCCACCACCCTTCACCTTTATTACGGCACGGAATTTGCCCGTGCTATCTGTAACCAAGAAGGGGCGCTCGATGATATGGCGATGCTCCAAACAAGGGAAGACTTCCTCACAAGGTCTGTCGTTGATAGTTATCCCCCCATCTCCCAAGAAGAGTCTAACTTGAGCTATAGCGCATTTCCGTTTCCCTGTGCCCCAAACATAGTTCTCACTGGTCATCAATGTTCACCTCTTTTTCCCCAACTTGAGCGTGGTGAGGGTGGCCCCCCCCATCGTAAACCCTGAGCTTCTTAAACATGGCTCTGCCCAAACGGTTCTTAGGCAGCATCCCCTTGACAGCAAGTTCAATCACGCGCGTGGGGTGCCTGGCAAGCAAATTCTCGAAGGTGACGCTCTTCAAGCCTCCAGGATAGCCAGAGTGTCTGTAGTAGATTTTCTGCTCGGCTTTCTTCCCGGTCACGCTTACCTTAGCAGCATTTACCACCACAACGTAGTCACCGGTGTCAAGGTAAGGAACATAAATTGCCTTGTGCTTGCCCATGAGTAACTTGGCTACTTGGGATGCCAGCCTGCCCAGGGTCTTTCCTGAAGCGTCAACTACATGCCACTCGCGCTTGACATCACTAGCTTTAGTGCTATAAGTTTTCATCCTTATTCTCCTAAGGGCCTGGGGTAGTTGACTTTCATGAGGTATAAACCACAGGGAGGAACTGCCGGACCAGCCAAGCCTAAGGTCTTGGCTTCCATAACACTGCGGAAGTAGTCAACGTTCTTCTTACCTAACCCCAACCTAATTAGAAGGCCCACAATGTTCCGTACCTGATGCCGCAGAAATGAATTAGCTACTACATGGAAAACAACAAATTTGGCTCGCCTTCTAACCTCTGCCTCATAAATGGTGCGAACCGTGTCTCTGATACCATCCAGGGAACCGGCAAATGATATAAAGTCATGCTCACCTTTGATAATGTAGCATGTCTCATTCATAGCTTCAATATCTAGTTGTCTAGGCAAAAATAGAGCGAAGTTTCTGCTTAACGGTGACGGAGTATCGCTATCTAAAATATAGTAATTGTACACTCGGCTTAGGGCATCACGTCTGACATTGAAATTGGCATCCACCTTGCAAGCTGCTTTGACTGCGATATCAGCAGGCAAATGACAGTTTAGCGCCTTGACCAAAGTCGATTCACTTAACGTTGACCTTGTCCAAAAACTCACCACTTGTCCTTTGGCGTGTACACCAGCATCAGTTCGACTAGCTGCGATAACTCGACTAGCCTTGTTATCAAGCTTTCTTATAGCCCGCTCCAATTCATCTTGGATAGTAGGCCCGTTTGCCTGCCATTGAAAGCCGTGATAACGTGTCCCTTCATATTCTACGACCAGAGCAATCTTACTAAGACTCACTATCAGACTAGCTGAATTTGATCCAGGGGGGCGTTATCGCCGGGGCGAGGTCCCAGCTTTGATAACCTTGTGTAGCCTCCATGTCGATCCTGATACCTAGGAGCGATTTCATCGAAAAGTTTCTTGACTGCCTTCTTATCAGTGACAAAGCTCAGAACCTCCCGGCGTGAGGCAAGGCTGCCTTCCTTTCCCAAGGTAATCATTTTCTCAGCTAAGCTCCGAACCTCCTTGGCTTTGGCCTCCGTCGTAACTATCCTTTCGTAGTTAAACAGATCAGTCACCTGATTCCGGTATAGCGCCCAACGGTGCCCCGTTGGCCTGCTTAGCTTACGACCGGCTTTCTGATGCCTCATCCCTTTCCTTTCCTGCCTCTAGCAACAACGGGAAAACCTAGCTTCATAATTACTTCCTCAACTTCAGTCCGAGATTTTGCCCCGAAACCTGGCAGGGGGGGTAAGCCATGAACGCTCGCCTCTAAGAGCTGGCCCATGGTAGTAATGCTAGCCCTTCTCAAGGCATTATAGGAGCGAGTTGACAGATTGAGCTGTTCCAAAGGCACATTATACTGTTCACGTGAAGTTGTTAGTTCGCTAGTCAACGTCAGTTCTTCCCCTGCTGGAGCCTCGACCAACTCTCTGAACGAGGAAAATTGATCCATTAAGATAGCGGCGCTTTGGTTGACTGCTTGCCACGGAGAAATGGTATTGTCAGTCCAAACCTCCAAGTTGAGCCTTTCTTGACTCATTTCTTGACCAGGATGGATAGGTTCTACAGAGAAATTAGCTTTGTATACCGGTGTGAATATGGCGTCTACAGGCAATGCTTCGAGCGGTAGGCCATCAGTAGAGCCAGCAGGCACGTAGCCTCGCCCTATCTCCACATTGAACTCAGCGTGAACCTTGGCCTCGGGGGAATCTAATGTAATTAAATGGAGTTCAGGATTGGCAATCTGAAAATCCGCTGATGGCTCAATCTCCGCGGCACAAACCTTACCTTCCCTTTGCACGTCCAGAATCAGTTTACCCGCGTTCTGTGAAAGGCTGCGGATTCGCAGGCCTTTAACGTTCAAAAGGAATTCAACGACGTCTTCTTTGGCATGAGGGATGACAGAAAACGCGTGTTGAATGCCCTCAATTCGAACCCAAGTTACTGCGGCACCAGAAAGAGAGCTAAAGAGCACACGGCGCAACGCATTACCCAACGTAACCCCGAAACCTCGTTCCAAAGGGTGAGCAACAAAGCGGCCATAGTTGCCCGAGCTTTCCTCACATTTTACCTCTGGTAACGGTAAATCAAACAATGATGAGCCTTCCAGATGAGAATATGGTCAGAGTACTACCGAGAGTAATACTCAACGAGAGCCTTCGCATTAAACTTAGGATCAATATCATCCCGGCCGGGCGGAGCCAGTACCATGCCTTCCATGGTTTCCTTATTCAAACTCAACCAGGGAGGTCTAATAGCAGCATCAATCTTCTCAACCAACGCCTTATAATATTCAGTTTTCATACTGGCTTGCCGCCATGCAATGACATCACCTGATTCTACTAGGCAAGACGGTATGTCAGTCTTACGTCCATTAAGCAAGATATGTCCATGCTGCACTATTTGCCGTGCCTGGGCGCGAGAATCACCGAAGCCAAGGCGATAGACCACATTATCTAACCGCCTCTCCAGTAATATGAGCAGGTTTTCCCCTGTAATGCCTGGCGCTGTTGCCGCCTTGGCAAAAAGTCCACGGAACTGCCTTTCCAAAACCCCATAGCTGAAGCGCACTTTCTGCTTTTCTCGCAATTGAAGCCCACGATCAGAAACCTTACGCTGACGGAAACGCCGCCTTCCCTGAGCAATCTTTCGCCGCTCTACCGCGCACTTAGGAGTGGAACACCTCTCACCTTTCAGCATGAGTTTCTCACCAAGATAGCGACATAAGTGACAACTTGGCCCTATATAACGTGCCATCTCTTCACCTCTACACTCGCCTCCTTCTCGGAGGGCGGCAACCGTCATGAGGAATAGGGGTCACGTCTCTGATTCTAGTGACAGTAAGACCACAAGCCTGGAGGGCACGAATAGCTGCCTCTCTCCCACTACCAGGACCCTTAATATAAACCTCTACGCGACGCATGCCACTATTCATAGCTTTTCTTCCTGCCTCCTGGGCAGACATGCCAGCAGCGTAGGGAGTTCCCTTTCGAGAACCTTTGAATCTAGCTGTTCCTGAACTTCCCCAAGCAATGACATTGCCTTGCAAATCAGTAATAGTAACGATGGTATTATTAAAGGTAGACTGAATGCAGGCTCTCCCTTCACTAATTCCCTTGCGTATCTGTTTTCTCCCTTTGCCACTCCCTTTCTTTGCCATCTCAAATAATCCCTTACTCTATTTCTTACCCAGCCCGCGCCTTTTACCTCTACCTGCCACTGTCTTCCGTGCACCCCTCTTGGTGCGAGCATTAGTTCGTGTCCTTTGCCCATGAACTGGTAGACTAACCCGATGTCTCATACCTCTGTAGCAACCGATCTCAACGAGTCGCTTCACATTGAGTTGAACTTCCCGCCTCAAGTCGCCTTCTACCTTATACTGCTTCTCAATAACGTCACGAAGTCGGCTTATCTCATCCTCAGTAAGCTGATCCACCTTAGTATCGGCGTTTACCCCGGTAGCGAACAGGATCCGCCTACCCACTGTAGGACCAATACCATAGAGATATTGCAGGGCTATCTCAACCCTTTTGTTGTTAGGAAGATTGACCCCGGCAATCCGTGCCATGAATTAACCCTGCCTTTGTTTATGCTTAGGATTTTCGCAAATAACTCTAACTATGCCTTTACGCCTCACAATCTTACACTTCCTGCAACGACGCTTGACTGAAGCCTGCACTTTCATATCTGCCTATCAAACACAAACTAATATGATAAACTTTATTGTCCAACCTGTCAAAGGCAAATCTGCTATTTCAGCCGATAAGTGACTCTGCCACGGCCTAAATCATAGGGAGACAGCTCGACCAAAACTCTATCCCCAGGTAAGATTTTTATGTAGTGCTTCCTCATCCTCCCTGAGATGTGAGCCAGTATTTTGTGTCCGTTGGCCAGCTCAACATGGAACATGGTGTTAGGTAGGCGATCGATCACCTTGCCCTCGACCTCTATCCTTTCTTTCTTAGCCACAATCCTACAACTGCGTGAGTATTTCAGCCTCACTGTCGATGATAGCTATACTATGTTCAAAGTGTGCTGAAAGGCTTCCGTCAGCCGTCAGCACCGTCCATTGGTTGGGAGCTAACTTGGTGTGCCAATCCCCCGCGGTAACCATCGGCTCGATAGCTAAGGTCATACCCTTCTGAAGCAGGATACCCCTTCCGCCAAAAGAGAAGTTGGGCACTTGTGGTGCCTCATGCAACGCTCTGCCAACACCATGCCCAGTATACTCCCTGATCACAGAGAAACCCCTCAATTCGACATAGCTTTGGATGGCAGTCGAAATATCTCCCAAATGTCCGCCGCATTTGGCTGCCGCAATGCCAGCTTGTAGACTTCCTTGAGTAGCAGCCATCAGTTCCTTTGCCTGAGGGCTGATCTCACCTATGCCAACCGTTATAGCTCCATCAGCGTGAAAGCCCTTGTACTTTACTCCCAGATCTAAGGAAACAATGTCTCCTTCCCTTAGTATCCGCTCGCCCGGGATCCCATGCACTACCTCGCTGTTAACTGATATGCACAGATGACACGGAAACCCTTGATAACCCTTAAAGGAAGCCTTGGCCCCTAGTTCCTCTAGCTCACGGGAAACCATTATGTCTAGTTCCTGAGTTTTTCTCCCTGCATATATCTCCTTCTTCAACTTACGCATGAGCGTTGCCCAAATCTTGCCACATTGACGCATAATAGCTATTTCTTCTAGCGATTTTATGATAACCATTCAGCTCGCTTCCTCGAGCACGCCTATTACTTTCTTAGCTACCTCCTCAATTCCGAGGCCGCCATTGACTTTGACAAGCCTATTTCCCCTTTCATAATAGTCAAGAAGAGGTGCAGTTTGAGCAAAGAAAACCTTCAACCTTTCTCTAACCGTTTCCTCCTCATCGTCGGGGCGCTGATATAACTCACCACCACATTTATCACATTTGCCTGCTGCCTGGGGCGGTGAGGTTACCGCATGATATGGTGTCTGGCAGCTTCGGCATAGCCATCTCCCGCTAAGTCGTCTTAATAATTCCTCCTCGGGTACTTCAATATACATTGCTTTGTCTACAGCTTTCCCTTGGGCAGCAAGAGCTTCATCTAAAGCCCTTGCTTGGTCGAGAGTTCGGGGGAAGCCATCGAAGATGCAGCCTGAGGCGCAATCGTCATGAGCTATCCGTTCAAGAACCATCCTGATTGTCACTTCATCGGGGACCAGCTCCCCTTTCTCCATATAAGATTGAGCTAAGAGCCCCAGTTCAGTTTTTCTCTCCAATGCCTGTCGAAATAAGTCGCCAGAGGCGATATGAGCCAAATTCATTTCCTCGGAAAGAATATCTGCTTGGGTTCCTTTTCCTGCTCCTGGAGCGCCTAAAAGGATGAGATACACTGCTTCCTCCTACGATAAGCTTTCTGCCAGCTTGTGTGCCTTTTTTGTACGGTGCTCTGTTTCCGAATCACCCTCCTATTTCCTCTGTCCCACAAGTTCCTACATAGAAGCAATCCCCATGAAGAGCATCCTAGCCTGCCTGTATCTGAAGCGGCCTTTCCTATAGAGCGACGCTGCATCATCAAAGATCCCTTTACCCCTTACGCTTTCAATCTTGGACGTCATCTCTTCCTCTACTTCAAGAACCCTTCGTATCGGCGCATTGTTAGCTGAGCCTCCAATTGCTTCATAGTATCCAGGGCAACGCCGACAGCGATAAGCAAGGCAGTGCTGGAAATTGTTAGTACTGTCACATCAGTGATTCCCCGAGCAATAAAGGGCATAATTGCCACTGCGGCCAGAAAAAAGGCACCACCCCAGGTTATCCGCCTAATAACCCGGTTCAAATAATCTTGCGTGGTTTTCCCGGGCCGAACCCCAGGGATAAAGCCCCCTTGCTGTTGCAAAGTCTTTGCCAGATTTAGTTGCTCGAATATGATCATAGTATAAAAGAAAGTGAAACCCAGTACCAGTAGGAAGTATAGCCCCCAATAGATCAAACCTAAAGGAGCAGCCGTCGCAGGATTGAAAATCAGCATAATTGTATTAGCTAGATTAGGGTCTTGCCCCGCTGGAGCGGCAAAATAGCTTGCAATCGTCCCTGGTAACGTCATCAGAGCTATGGCGAATATGAGTGGTATCATTCCAGCAGTATTTACCCGTAGTGGGATGTAAGTCGAGCCTGATTGCCGATACATGCGACCGCTGCGGAAAGTGCTGGAAGCATACTGAACAGGTATGCGGCGGTGACCCTCGATGAATATGACAATGAATACCAAAGTGGCCAAGCCCAGAATGATAAAGGTGATTAGGCCCAAAGGATTCTCGTTCCAGGCTAAGGAGCCGCGAGCAACTTGCTCAGCCAGACCAGCTACAATGCCGCCAAAGATTATTATTGATATGCCGTTCCCAATACCCCTCTCAGTAATCAACTCACCAATCCAGACGAGAAACATGGTCGAGGCAGTCATTGACAGCACCATAGCCATGACAGTCAGTGGTTCAAAATGGGAGACGATCCCCTGACTTTGTAACAAGCTTAGTTGAGCATAGCCCTGCAGAGCCGCCAAGGGCACAGTGAGTAGGCGAGTAATCTGGTTTACCTTGCGGTGGCCTGCTTCCCCCTGCTGGGATAGCTCTCGCAACCTGGGAATAACGGGAACCAGCAACTGCATAATTATCGAAGCCGTAATATAGGGGTAAACACCCATGGCGGCGACGCTGAAATTGCTCATGGCGCCACCGCTGAATAGGTCAAGCATCCCTAGTAGTTGATTCTGCTCGAAAAGCTGGTGCAGAGCATCGATATCCACCCCAGGCAAGGGAACATGACATAGGAAGCGGAAAACTACCAGCATGCCTAGGGTGAAAAGCAACTTTCGCCTCAAGTCAGGCAATTTGAAAACATCCACCATTGCCTGCACAAGGCGCGGCCGAGTTTGCCTACGTTGCATTAGGCATTTCCTCTACGCTTCCTCCAGCAGCAACGATTTTGCTGTGCGCAGCGGCGGAAAACCTGTGGCCTCTTACCAGAAGTGGCTGATTGATTTCACCATTGCCCAAGACCTTAACCGGTTGCTTGATGGATTTAACCAGCCCTGCTTCAAGAAATTCCTGTGGTCCGACTTTGCTATCAGGAGCGAAAACTGCGAGCTTGCCCAAGTTTACAATGCTGTATTCGGTCCTGAATATGTTAGTGAAGCCTCTCTTACGGGGCAAGCGTTTAGTAATGGGTAGTTGACCGCCTTCAAAGCCAGGGCGCACACCCCCACCAGAGCGAGCCTTCTGTCCCTTAATCCCTCGCCCCGAGTAAGTGCCGTGGCCACTACCGTACCCCCGTCCAATCCGCTTTCTCTCACGTTTGCTGCCAGCGGCAGGCTTCAATTCATTCTGCTTCATCTTCCGGTTCGCATTCCGTTACAGGTTCTTCCGTCCTCCTAAGGTTAGCTAGAGCAAGCATAGTCGCTTTTACCACATTGATAGGGTTAGCGCTCCCCAAGGACTTAGTAAGAATGTCTTCTATACCTGCGGCATTAAGCACCGCTCGGACACTGCTGCTAGCAACTACTCCTGTCCCCGGCGCTGCAGGCTTAAGCAAAACTTTGGATGCCCCGAATTTAGCCATTATTTCATGGGGAATGGTAGTTGCTTTAACAGGGACAGTAATCAGACTTTTTTGCCCAACAGAGCCGGCTTTACGAATCGCCTCGGGAACTGCCTTTGC
>JADFUX010000085.1 GCA_015222255.1 Chloroflexota bacterium | reverse complement strand
TATTTCGCCCGTGGCCATAGCGACAGCAATGTCAGTTGAGCCCATGCCTGTGGCGAAGGCCCCTAAAGCTCCATAAGTACAGGTATGGGAGTCAGCACCAACAATCACCTGTCCAGGCAAGACCAGACCTTGCTCAGGTAGGAGCACATGCTCTATACCCATTCTGCCTACCTCGAAGTAGACTAGCTCCTGCTCCTTAGCGAACTCTCGCATTAGCTTTGCTTGCTCGGCGGATTGTATATCCTTGTTGGGGCAAAAGTGGTCGGGAACCATGACAATCTTTTGGGGCTGAAACACCTTGCTTATCCCTAGCCGCTGGAATTCCTTTATGGCTAAGGGTGCCGTGATATCGTTAGCTAAGACCAAGTCAACCCTCGCAGTTACGAATTCACCGGGGATTACCTTTGCTCTATTGCTATGGACTGCGAGGATTTTCTCAGCAAAGGTCATTCGGTTCCTCCTATCCACGAACTTTCGGTATCTTCAAAACGCCTATGGTGACAATGGCAGCAATGGCAGAAATTAGATATAACCCGGCACCGGCAGCCAAACCTATTGCAGCAGTGACCCAAACGCTCGCCGCAGTAGTTATTCCTGCTACTCCCTCGCTACGCATTCCGCGGAAGATAACACCGGCACCAATGAAGCCAATTCCAGCCACTACTCCGGCTGCAACTCGGGAGGGGTCAGCCCCACCATTAAACCCATATATGGAAGCTAGTGTGAATAGCGCAGCACCCGAAGAAATAAGTGTGTGAGTGCGCAGCCCTGCTGCCTTGCCGTGCCTTTCCCGCTCATAACCGATAGCTGCTCCCAAAGCGGCAGCTAACAGGAAGCGCAATATTATTTCCAACCATTCAGCCATGCAAAGGTTCCCTCGCTTTTTGTCCTCTTCGCAGCGAAAAGCCTGTTGTCAGCGGGGACTATATCGCTAGCCCCAGTGATATTAGCTAAGACTCAGAAATCTCAGAGGCGTTGACTGCCAAATCTTGAAGCAGGGGCGATTTCGGAGTCTCGGCTCTCCCATGGACACCAACCATTTCAAATCCCCTCTCATGCAATGTCAGCACTTGAAGGCTTCTACGGTAAGTAGTAGGTGATGGGACCATAGTAAGCTCTCCATCTAGAAGTTCGTAACGCTTGGTCTCAGAGTCTAGCAAAGTCCCATGATCTTTGTAGCTGAACCTGATTTAGCCTTTTGTGCCACTGCGACCTCCTTTCGCCGCCAACAGGCGGTTTAAGGCGTTCATGTATGCTTTGGCGCTGGCAACAATGATATCGGTGGCTGCCCCGCGCCCGGTGTAAGTCACGCCATCGCTCTCGATCCGGATCAACACCTCTCCAATAGAGTCAATTCCTTCGGTAACCGATTTGACAGTGAATTCTGTAAGCTTGCTAGGGATGCCGACTATGCGGTTAATGGCCTTACATACAGCGTCTACTGGACCTGTGCCCAGAGCGGCATCAGCCAGGCTCCGGCCGTCAGGTTGAATAAGCCTGACTGTAGCTGTAGGCAGGCTGTGGTCGCCGCAAGAGACTTCTACATGGTCAAGATGATACACCTCGGTAACGGTGCGAAGCTCTTCAGCTACCAGGGATTCGATATCCCGGTCTGTGATTTCCCTTTTCTTATCGGCTAGCTCTTTGAAGCTTCGAAAGGTGAGGTTCAACGCCTCTTCACTCAAGCTGTAGCCAAGCTCGGCCAACCTCTCTTTAAAAGCATGTCTGCCGCTTAGCTTGCTTAGCACCAAGGTGCTTGAGGGAATACCTATCAATCTTGGGTCTATGATCTCATAGGTTATAGCTTTTTTTAGGATGCCATCTTGATGAATACCTGACTGATGGCGGAAGGCATTTGCCCCAATGATAGCTTTGTTGGGCTGGATGGAAAAGCCGGTGAGTTCGCTTACCAGCCGACTTGTCCTGTAGATTTGAGTAGCATCGATATTGGTAGAAAGGTCAAAGAAGTCGTGGCGAGTCTTTAGGGCCATGACAATCTCTTCCAGAGAAGCATTGCCAGCTCGCTCTCCAATGCCATTGATGGTACATTCAACTTGCCTCGCTCCCCTCCGTATCGCTTCAAGGCTATTAGCTACTGCCAGACCCAAATCATTGTGGCAATGAACGCTTATCACGGCCTTAGCGATGTTAGGGACATTGGCCATGATGCCTTGAATCAGGTCGCCAAACTCCTCAGGCATGGCATAGCCTACGGTATCAGGTATGTTCACTGTACTCGCGCCGGCATCAATCACTGCTTCCAAGATCTGGCAGATGTAACCAAGGTCGGCACGGCTAGCATCCATGGGTGAGAATTCAACATCATCAACATAATTCTTGGCTCGGGCTACCATCTCCCGGGAGAGCTTCAAGGCTTCCTCACGGCTCTTCCTGAGCTGATAAGAAAGGTGTATATCGGAGGCTGAAAGGAAAACATGGATTCGGGGCTGCCTTGCTTCTTTGACTGCCTCCCAGGCCGCGTCCACAGATCCAATATCGGCCGAAGCCAAAGCACAAATTGTGGGGTGCTTGACCTCCTGAGCAATAAGGCGCGCAGCCTCGAAGTCGCCGGGTGAGCTAGCAGGAAAACCAGCTTCGATAACATCCACGCCAAGCTTATCCAATTGCTGGGCTATTTCGAGCTTTTCGTGGGCATTCAAGCTCGCTCCTGCCGCTTGCTCTCCGTCTCGCAGAGTGGTATCGAATACTATTAGTCTATCCATTTAACCCTCAACTTGATTCTCTTCTAATTTGCTGTGCTGCTACGCTCAAGAACCTTTGAGCTTCGTCTTCAGTAAGTTCTTCCGCCGTGAACTCATGAATCACATTCCAACAAGTATAGCTATTTTGGATAGCCGTTAGTATTGGCTTTCTGTGAAGGAGTTCGTCTCTCACGAGGCCAATAGCTGCACAGGGTACTTCATTGCAGGTGTCACGCTTTTAGCCAGGGCATCATATCCCTCAACTCTTTGCCTACGATTTCGATTGGGTGCTCAGCTTCCATCCGCTTCATGGCATTGAAGCTAGGGCGGCCAGCCTGATTTTCTAGAATCCACTCCCTGGCAAAACTGCCATCCTGGATTTCCACCAGGATTTGCCTCATCTCCTCTTTGACCAAATCATCAATAACTCGTGGGCCCCGGCTATAATCACCATACTCTGCGGTATCGCTCACCGAATAGCGCATATAACTCAAGCCACCTTGATATATAAGGTCAATGATGAGCTTTAACTCATGGCAAACCTCAAAGTAGGCAATCTCTGGTTGGTAACCGGCTTCTACTAGCGTTTCAAATCCAGCTTTGACCAAAGAGGATATTCCTCCACAAAGCACTGTTTGTTCACCGAAAAGGTCAGTCTCGGTCTCTTCAGCAAAGGTTGTTTCCAGGACACCGGCTTTGGCACAGCCAATACCTTTGGCGTAGCCCAGAGCCATGTCCTTAGCCTTCCCGGAGGAATCCTGGTGGATAGCAATTAGAGCCGGGGGGCCGGAGCCTTGGGTGTAAAGTAGGCGCAACATATGCCCGGGGCACTTAGGGGCAATCATACTAACATCAACATTGGGCGGAGGCACGATCTGGGAATAATGTATGTTAAAACCGTGAGCAAACATCAAGGTTTTGCCCTGGTTCATCTCCTTTTCGATGGACTCATGATAGATTTTGGCCTGCAAATTGTCAGGGGCCAGCATAACGATAATATCTGCTGCCTTCGCCACTGAGGTGGCGCTGGTTGCCTTGAAACCAGCGCTTTGTGCTGTTTTCCAGCCTTCACTGTCCCGTAACTCAGCAACGATAACCTGACAGCCACTATCCCTCAAATTCTGAGCCTGGGCATGCCCCTGGCTGCCATAGCCAATAATGCCAATCGTCTTCTCCTTAATTAAATCCAGATTGGAATCCTTCTCATAGTAAATTCTTGCCATAATACCTCCTTAAGTCTATGACTGCTTTGCCTAATCCGCGCCCCTGGTTAGGGCAATCCTGCCAGTCCTCGACATTTCCTTAATGCCAAAACCGCGAAGGAGTTTGAATAATGAATCTATCTTATCTTCGTCACCCGTAGCTTCCACCATCAGCGAATCAGGAGCAACATCAACTATATTGGCTCTGAAAATATCCACGATTTGTATGATCTCGCTTCTTGTTGAGGCGGTAGCTTTGATCTTGATTAAGGCCAATTCTCGGGCCACTATCTCATTTTCGGTTATGTCGCTTACTTTAATCACCTCGATTAGCTTATCGAATTGCTTCCTAATCTGTTCTACTTCGACGGAGTCACTATCAACAACAATAGTCATGCGGGACAGGCCGGGCTGTTCAATGCGCCCTACAGCAATGCTTTCTATGTTGAAGCCGCGGCGGCGGAAAAGGCTAGCAACCTTGTTGAGCACGCCGGGTTTATCTTCCACTAAAGCTACTAAAGTATGTTTTGAAGCTGACATTGAACTTCCTCCCAGAGTCTTGCTAGCTAGTTACCCTCTTCGGTATTTCCAGCATTTGAGATAAGGCGCCCCCGGGTAGCACCATGGGATAGACGTTTTCCTCTGGCTCAATGACAAAATCGATAAGGAAGGCACCAGGACAATCTATTGCTCTACTCACAGCCGGAATTACCTCCTCCTTGCGCCTCACCCTCGTGCCTGGGATGTCATACGCCTCAGCAATCTTGACAAAATCGGGGTTCCAAAGCTTTGTTTCAACATAGCGACGCTCGTAAAACAGCTCTTGCCATTGTCTTACCATACCTAGATAGCCATTATCAATGATAGCTATCTTCACCGCAAGGTTCTCCTGTGCTATAGTGGCTAACTCCTGAATTGTCATTTGGAAGCCACCATCACCGGCAATACACCATACTGTTTTCTCGGGGCACCCGACTTTAGCCCCTACAGCGGCGGGAAGCTCAAATCCCATAGTACCTAAGCCTCCCGAAGAAATAAGACTGTCTGGATTAGCATAAGGGAAGTGTTGAGCAGCCCACATTTGATTTTGGCCCACCCCAGTGACGATAATAGCGTCGCCCTGGGTGGCTTCATAAATCTGACGAATGATATATTGGGGCAAAAGCTCATCATCCCCTCTGTCTTCTACCAACGGATGTTCGTACGTCCACTGTTCTAACTGGGAGAGCCAATCGGAATGGCTACCGAATTCGATCCCCTCATTGATGGAATTGAAGATATTCTTAGCATCACCGACGATGGGGACATACGCCGGTATGTTCTTTCCTATTTCCGCGGGATCAATATCAATGTGAATGATGCGGGCATGGGGAGCAAAATCCTTAGTGCTGGCCGTAGCTCGATCATCAAATCTCATACCAACGGCAATGATAAGGTCGGAGTTTTGCACTGCCAGGTTAGCATGAGCCACGCCATGCATCCCCAACATCCCTAGACTCAAGACATGGTTTTGGGGAAACGAACCGATGCCGAGAAGGGTAGTAACCACAGGTATCTGTGCCTTCTCTGCCAGCTCCCTGAGCTGGTTACAAGCTTTAGAAATAATGACTCCTCGGCCAGCAATGATAAGGGGCCGCTCAGCCTCGTTAATAAGATCCACTGCCTTTCTGATTTGCGCCGGATGCCCATAGAGGGTAGGCTTGTAGCCCAGCAAATCGATTCTATCGGGATAGATAAATTCTGCCTCCTCTTGCTGGACATCTCGCGGCAAATCGATAATCACAGGCCCAGGCCTCCCTGTCTGAGCAATGTGGAAAGCTTCCTTAACCGTTCTAGCCAATTCTCCTGCGCTTGTGACAAGGTAACTATGCTTGGTGATGGGAAGGGTGATGCCGGTGATGTCCGTTTCCTGAAAGGCGTCTTTGCCGATAAATGGCCTGGCTACCTGCCCTGTTATGGCTACCATGGGGGAAGAATCCATGTAGGCGTTGGCAATTCCGGTTACCAGGTTAGTAGCTCCCGGACCCGAGGTAGAAATGCATACACCTGCTTTATGCCTGACTCTGGCGTAGCCATCGGCGGCATGAGCTGCTCCCTG
>JADFUX010000084.1 GCA_015222255.1 Chloroflexota bacterium | reverse complement strand
AGCAAAACAAAAGTGAAATTGCTGATGTTAAGAACACAGGGAATAGATACGCCGGGGCCATAACTGCGGCCCTTTTCCTGAGCGAATTTGTTGACAATACCCCTTGGGTTCACATTGATATAGCTGGCACCTCACTTAGCAGCAAAGAAAGTGGTTATGTGGTAAAGGGGGCAACTGGAGTTGGTGTGAGAACCTTAGTTGAGTTAGCTTTATCCTTGGCTGGCTGAAGACATTATATGGTCATAAAGTGGTTGGGTCATTCCTGCTTTTTGATTACCTCCAAGAAGGGAGTAAGGATAGTTACCGACCCTTATGCTGTCGGAGGAGGCATTGATTACTCCCCAATCAGGGAGACTGCTGATGTTGTCTTGGTGAGCCATGGGCATGCCGATCATAATAATGTTTCAGCAGTCCAAGGGAATCCGCAGGTGGTTAAAGGCAGTGGCGTGAGAACTGCCAAGGGAATTCAGTTTAGGGGCGTCGCCACTTATCATGATGGCTCCAAGGGCAAACTCAGGGGAGCCAATATTGTCTTCTGTTTCACCGTGGATGACATAAAACTCTGCCACGTGGGTGATTTAGGGCATGTGCTTAGCCAGGTCCAGATAGATGAAATTGGCAGTGTAGACGTGTTGTTTATTCCCGTAGGTGGCTCTTTTACCATTGATGCTACCGAGGCTGGGCAAGTATGCGATCAATTGAACCCGAAGGTGATTATCCCAATGCATTTTAAGACGCCGAAGTGTGCTTATCCCGTAGCCAGCGTTGCTGACTTCCTCGAAGGCAAGAAAAACGTGAGAAAGCTGGGCTCTAGCGAAGCGGAGTTCGAGTTAGAAAATCTCCCGGGGGGCGGTGAAATCGCTGTTTTGGAACCAGCTTTGTAGCTAGCCAAATTCAAATACTAGGCAGAATCCGCAGGCTCGAAAGCAATGATCTTCAAAGATTCTGAGTTTGTTTTCAGACCTCCGCCTCAACTTTCGGTCGCGAGGCGGGTGTTAATTAAACCTTGTGCTGGTTACTCCTTGCCATATCCCATGACTACGAGCCCTCAGATCCTTAACACGATTATCGAAGGGATTAGGGAAGTCAGCAATGCGGATGTCATCATTGCTGATGGAACTGCTAGTGGAGAATCGATCTACCCAGTATATCAGGCGTTGGGATATGATTTTCGTCATGTACTTATGCTTGACATAAGAGATTCCATCTTTGTAGAAGTGGAAAATCCCCTATCACAATTCCTCGCTGTGCCTAACTTCTGGATACCTAACGTGGTCTTGCGCAGTGACTTCCTGATTAGCGTGACTCCTTTCAAGGTTTGTGATACCGCTGCCCATTTGAGCATAGCGAACCTTCTAAGTCTGCTCCCGGTGAACAAGTATCGAAAGGGTGAACAAGGTGGTTGGGGGACTCTGTACGACCTAGGTATAGAGAAGGTGCTTGCTGACCTGTACTTCACCATGCCTTTTGACCTGGGCATAGTTGAAGCTCGTCAGAAGCTCTTCTACACTGATGATCCAGCAAAGGGGAGGGTGGAGGAGTGCGGCAAAATCGGGGTCGGCGAGCCACACGAAATTGACTATGAGGCTTCACGGTTAGCGGGGCTCGATCCTGACTATCTACGGCTGATCGATGAGAACAAGAGCCAGCTCGAGGATTTGTAGTTAACTGAGTTTGCTCCAGGCGAACTTGTCCAAATTCAATTCCTTTAGCTTCTCTTCTCTAGGTAGGGCTGTGCTTGGATCCCAGTTGCGGACTTCGAAGTATTTGTCCAGAACTTGGTTCACTTTGTCCTCGTCCAGTTCTCTTCCTTTCACACGCGCATTGTAGAATTTTGGAGCAAACCTTATATCTTGCCTTTTTTCTCCCGCCTTGAAATTGAAGATTCTCTGAATATTGGTTATCCTCTCTCCTGCTTTTCTAATATCCTCGGGCGAGAATTCGATGCCCGTGAGAGTAGTCACGAGTTTCGCATAGATAGTTGGGCCTAATGACCAGAGGATTGGTGGCCTTATGCAGGTACCAAGGGCATTTACAATATTCACCAAGTCTTGCGACCAAGCTGCCATATGTGGAATGCTAACGGTGCCATTCTTGAAGTCAAATGTTTTCTCTTTCCAATCATCGAGGATGTCAACTTTATCCACCGCTTTTTCAGGTGCACTGAATTCGTAGGAGTATTCCCCCTCAGGAGCTGATTTTCGCAGGTTCTCTATAGGGGACTGTACACCCATATGGTCCCCTCCCCGAGCATTGACCAAATATCCAAAAGACCACACATCAAATCTGCACCTTGGGTCTCGAGAAGTTGTCTCTAACCCTCTGGTGGTGGTCAAATACTGCTCAGAATCCTTCCCTATTCTTCGGGCCATCTCTACGGGGCCCTCAGCAAGGAGGTCTCCAAAGCCTTCTCGATAAGTTATCTTTCTCATGAGTTCAAAGATGAGTGGCTCGTCTCCCCAGTTAAGTTCTAAGCCATCTGTGTCTGACTTAGATATTATGCCTTTTTGAAACAACTCAGTGGCAAAGGCGACAGCAGCCACAGCGCTGGTTCCATCGATTCCATATTTATGGAAGAGCTCAGTAGCTTTGGCCACAGCGGCAAGGTTCCTGATGCCGTATCTGGCACCGAACTCCAGCGTAGGCGTGATATCAATTGCCTTCAACTTCAAACCCTTGTATGCGCCCTCATCGATTTCCACCCAGTGGCCACAGGCTAGAGGACAGCCAGAACAAGCCATGCTTCTCTTCTTATACTTCAATAGGTTCTCCTTGCCCATGGTTTGGATGAAATCTTCTCCCACCTCCTCACTCTGATTGTAGCCAGTCAGTACACCTAAATCGTAGTATATGTCCACAGCCAGCACGGAGCCATATTGTCTCCATGGTTTGTAGGTGGGATGATTGATTACTGCATTGGTGGCCTCATTTACAGCATCGAGAAAACCTTTTGGGTCAAATACGGCTATGTCCTCGTGTCCTCTTAAGGCAATAGCCTTCAGATTCTTTGAGCCCATTACGGCTCCCGGTCCTGTTCTGGCCCATCCGGAGTAAAAGCCATTTTCAACAGCGGCAAATTTCACCAACTTCTCTCCTCCCACGCCAATACAGGCAATCTCTACCTCCTCATTTCTGAGCTCGTTCCTTATAGTTGTTATAGTATCCCAACTATCTTTGCCCCAAAGATGTTTAGCGTCGAGGATGTTGACCTTACCATTGTCGATGAAGATATAGACAGGCTCTTCTGATTTCCCTTTGACTACTAGGTAATCATAGCCACATGATTTCAGCTTAGCCCCCCAGAAGTGGCCGCTACTTGTGCTCGCTAATAACCCAGTCAGTGGGGATCTTGCAGATATAGAAGTTCTGCTAGCTGATGGCGCTAATGTCCCCACCAGCAATCCGGTGCCGAAGGACAAGATATTACCTTCACCCAGGGGATCGACTTGGGGGTCCATCTGGTCTAGCAAAATCTTAATGTTCATCCCTTGTCCACCCATGAACTCTAAGCAATCTTGGGCGGTGACTTCCGCTTCTGAGACTTCTCTATCGCTCAAATTGATCACTAGAATCTTTCCCGTATATCCCATAGCCTTTCTCCTTTCTTGTGTCCGAAGTCAAAGTGTGATTTCGATGTTTGCTTCCCTCATATAGTTTTCAGCAAGTATCTAAGCGATCTGCTTGAAGGCCGTTGCCAGCTTGTCCACTCCTGCTTTTCTCTTAATGTAGGCCACCTCATCTGCCTCGACAAACTCAAGAGCACCAAATTCGCAATACTTAACGCATTGTGGGTCTCCATCACATAAATCACACTTCATTATGGCTCTTGTATGAGGATTTATCAGGCAACCTGCAAAAGGACAAACAGTCACGCACATCTTACACCCAATGCACAGGTTTGGTTCTAGAACCATTGCCCCGGTCTTTTCGTTACGGGATATGGCTCCTACGGGACAAACGTCTGCACAAAGAGGCTTGGTGCACTGCTGACAAAACATTGGCACATGTATCCCTACTTCCCAGATGGATATAACTCCTATCCTGGCTTTCTCTGAGTTGAATACTCCCTCCTTAGCAAGGGAACAAGCCAATACACACCTTCGGCATCCAGTGCATTTGTCAGGATCAAACAATATCAGCTTCTGCATACTAACGACCCCCTTATGATTTCGCACCTCATATGCGGGCATATTCTATAAGCCTGCGGATTTGGGCAGCAGGCTTATATTACCTATAGTCCTCTACGACTTATTGATCCGCCGTAGCCTTTTCGGATGTCCCCGGAGCAACGGCTTGCGATCTGAGATTGCTGCCTGGCAGCATAACCACAGGCAGATCTAAGGTATCTCGACCAATTAGGCATATCCTCTTTTCAAGTTGACACATCCATCCCCTGGTCTTCGATGATTCTCGTGGCAGACTTGCCTGGTCACTGTTTTGCCTCATGACTTTGCGCCACTTGCTGTGATTGGGATAGTAAGGCTTGGCTCAATCCAAATCGTCCGGGAGAGCCCTCCGCCAATATTCTTGTTCGGCATTGTGGGCATAACACGATGAGGGAAGACAAATCAATTCCTCTCTTCTCCCTAATTAGATTCTCTATCTTTCTGACCATGGGCCGGGGCGCGAAAGCTGAGCCACAACGTTCACATATTTGAAGTTCGATCTGTAGTTTCTCTTCCACCCTAACTGAAGTGGAGAAGCCGGCAGGTTCAAGCGCCGCAGTGAGCTTAATAGCATCTTCGGGACAAGTAAAAGAGCACCTGCGGCAATAGAGGCAAAGGGCAAAAGTGTAGCTAATTGTTTCAAATCCTTGATCCTTAGTTATCTGGATGGCCCCGCGGGGACAAACAATGGCGCAAGACTCACATCCTATGCATTTCGCTGAGTCAAAGCTTAGATTACTCCCGACCCTTAGTATTGCAGATGGACTCACTAGTTAACTCGATCTCAGGCTACTGACTTTGCGGGAGATAATTATACGCCGTGGCAACTTAGATGTAAAATCCTTGTACTGGTTCATATGATTGGTGACACATTATCCTCCGGCAGTGTCATTGCGAGCGAAGCGTGGCAATCTCAGTCTTCTTCGCGGATTGCTTCGTGGCAAAGCTCCTTGCAATGACACAAAAACTCACTAATCACGTTTTAAGCATAACGTGCAAACTAGCCATCGCTCTTTGAGCTGTCAGCTATGTGTCTGAACTAGATGAGTGAGTGTATTCACAGTAGATTTGTGAGAGGAAATCACCGCAGTGAGATTTCCTAAGCAATCAGGGCACCGAGATCTTAAGCTAATAAGTTGGGGACGAGGGTTATGATGCGTATGGCTCTGCCCCTGGATTCCGCCCAGAGGGGAAGAGATGCCTCATGAAACACAGAGGGTGAACCGGTTTTCTCACTATAGACTGCCAGGGTTCTGGATTGCCTCGTCACTTTCCATTTCACAAGGCGTACGCTGACAGAGGACTCTTCGGTGGTCTTGCTCCCTCGGAAGTGACAGGAGGTGAAGCAAGTAGCTAGTGGCGAGGGGCACGATCTTCCTCGAAGGACTGCACGGAGCAAGTAGCCTGAGTTAGTACCTGCGCCATCTTGTCTGTTGTGTATTTCTTGCCCATGACGCTTGATCTCTAAGTAGTAGGCCATATGAAGAGACAGTAAAGGTCAGGGACATTCTCGATGCCCAGAGTAGAAGCCACGCCGGCTCGTCTACATTCTCTGGCCAGCTAGGCTATAATGCATGGTACCGAGCATGCCCTGCAAGGAAAGGCCATCAGCAAAGCAGATTCCAGCGGTGAACAACTCCCCTACTTATGGACTTTAAGAATGGCGACCAGACCATGCCCGCATCCTTCTCCTTGTTGCAACTCCATCTCCAACTGCCTCAGACAATAGCATAGTTGCGGTTCGATGATATTAGCTCGAGGGTCAGCAATGTTCAGTGCACTCGCACCCGTCACAACCGTCTCCATCTCGAGCATCGCTTTTTTCAGCGCTGACCGAGCGGTGACTGTTGTGCTAGTTTGAGAGGTACTCTGAAGGCGGGAGGCAGGAACACGCTGAGTACGACGCAAGAAGGAGGGGACATCCAGTGCCTCACCACCACCTCCTGGTAAACGGCCAAGTTCCTCAGCATCGAAACGCTGAAGTAGCTCCATAGTATATCTCACCAAGGCATTCCAGCATCCTTCCAGATTCTGATAGAAATCATTCAGTTCCGGAAAGCCGTCTCTAGGGACGTAGTCTACCATCAATTCCTGGAGGTCAGTGCGAAAATTGGGCTCAAGAAGGGAGTTTAAAGCCCGTCTCATGGGTTTGCAGCAGGGGTTGTACTGAGCCGTATCTATGTGGCGTCCCATAAAAATCGACCTATCAAATAACTCCTCTGTCTCTATCTGCACCCCTGCATCTATGCTGCTTTGCTCAATGATCGCTAGTGTCTCCTTGGAGCTGAGAAGCCTAAGTGGAAAAGAGCTAATTTCCTTTTCGCCCTCGTCCCCATTAGAGTAGATGTAGGAAATCAAGTAATCTATAGTCTTGTTCTGTTCCATATCTTTCGTCCATAGTGGTTGCCACTCATAGGAATAGCGCCCCAGCCAATCGCATAGGATGATGGAGCCGTCCCTGCTATGCTTGGCGATCTGGCTGAGAAGCCTGACCGTCTCATCATCTGTGTTATGAGAGAGCGTGCCGTAGGCGGCGAAATAAAGATCGTAGGGTGGCTCATCATCGAATTTGGAGAGCAAATGGTTGAAGTCCATCTCCTGGAAAACAACGCCGCGGCTGCCACCATGGATGGCATTGGCTTGGGCAACAAGGCTTGGGTTTATGTCGAACCCGAGGTATGTATCAATTAGGTCTGGGTTTATCACATTTACGTCATGCTGAGAGGTGGTCACGTTTTGGCGTTTTACCCCCATTAACAGATCATAGCCATCTCCGCTGCCACATCCGAGGTCGAGGATGCGTATCTTATTCCCTTCTACTACCAACTGTTCGAGATAAGGGCTCAGGAATATGCCTATAACTTCGTCTTCCCAGAGGCGCCGCACATTATCGTACTTGCCAATCAAACCGGATGGTGGCTCATATTTGCCGCTGCTTATAGGCTCATCATAAGCGTTTTTTTCCATCATTCCTCCTTCCCCTGTCTTATTCTCGTAGTTCCTCCACGAGTCTCACAGCGTGGAAGCCATCAGTTCCATAGCCATCTGCCCCTATTTCATCGGCAAAATCTTGTGAAACCGCTGCTCCCCCAACTAACACCTTGACCCTATCTCTTAAGCCAGCTTCCCTTAAGCTATTGATGGTCTCACCCATCATCTTCATTGTGGTGGTAAGCAGGGCAGAGAGACCCAGAAAATCGGGATTCTCCTGCCTGACAACCTCTACAATCCTCTCCGGAGGAATATCATTGCCCAAGTCTATTACTTCGTAGCCCGCTCCCTTCAACAGAAGGGAGACGATATTCTTGCCTATGTCGTGCAAGTCTCCCTTAACCGTGGCCACGACAACCTTTCCCTTAGAACTGACTCCAGCTTTCGCCAGATGCGGTTCTAATATCTCCATAGCTAACCCTGTTGCCTCAGCTGAGGCCAACATGTCGGGGATGAAATACTCCTTTGCTTCGTATTTCTCGCCTACGACATTCATTCCAGCCGTCAAGCCCTCCAGTATGATCGTGCCAGGAGTGATGCCAGCTTGAATAGCTGCCTCGGTCAACTCCTTTGCTCCAGGTTGGCCTAGCATTCCCTCCTCCAACCCCTCATCGTTTTCGTCTCTTCTGCCTTGAATAATATTCTCCTTGAGCAACTGAATATTCTCTTCGTTTGTCATCACTTCTCCTGGTCGTGGATATTCAATCTGCGCAATAGCCCTGGAATGTCGTTGTATATCTTTTTCGTGGTGTCCTTGCTGAGGTGCTCCACGGGGAGAGACAAGAGTTCCGCCAACCGGCGTGACGCCTTAAGCAGCACCTCGTCGCTCATGTCGCTGCTCTCAAAGGGATAGGGGGGTGTGATCTCCCCAGCATGTAGTTTAGGTCTAACGTAGCGGACATACAGTTTATGTGTGCTATTCATCACCTGCTTTACTTGCTCCAGAGAACTGGAAACTTCCCTTGGGCCGATATTCGGTTCTCTTAGAAAGGACTTCACCATTTCAATATGAGCATCATCCAGAACCGCTTGAATGGGGCAGAAAGTATTGGTGCGCTCCAGAAGCCCAAAAGCATAATGTAGGTAGTGAGGCCCGCTCAAGGAGACGAGGATATGGGAGAACATCTTTTCCACTGAGGCTTGTATCCCGGGGACCTTTGTATCGGCCACTCCAGCGGTGGAATAGCACGGTAAGCCGTAGAACCTTGCCATTTGGACGCAGTCGACATTGTATTGGTTGAATTCAGCGGCGCCGTAGGATTCATTCAGGTCATCCATGCGAGCTCTGGTGGGCACACTGCCATAAAGCACCGGTGTCCCTTTACGCACGAGTTGCGTCAGTGCCACACCACACAAAATCTCGGCATTTATCTGTGCTACCATGCCATCCTCTGTAATAGGAGCAGTGGAACCACCTTGGGGTGAGCTTGACATTACCAAAGGTATTCCTCTTCTTGCTATTTCTATCAACTTCTGAGTGGTGTCGTCTACCAACTGCAAAGGGCTCTTGACAGCGCAGGTGATAAAGGAGATTATCGGGTTGTCTTCAAGTCTTCCCCCAGCTACTATCTCAGCCATCCTGATCACAGAGTCGAGTTGGCTCAGGTCGGTCAATCCCGACATTACGTGCTTTGTGGTGTTGTTCAAGGAGGCAAAGAACTTGTTGACATCCTTGTTCTCCTCGGTAATGTCCCCATCTTGGATATTCACCGGGCGGATAAAGCCATCCAGATTATCCAAGTGCTCACAAAGGTGAGCTGCCTGGCAGAGGTCGTTAAGCATCCCACGCCGTGGCTGAAAAGTCGGTAATTGGACTTCAATTTCAGGATGGCTCTTGTTGACGTAGGTGGAGAAATCAACATCAAGCCAGATATTCGCTTCGGAGCCAGAGGCGAAATGCAATCTTGGTTCATGCCCGTCCAGTGTCAGGCTGTTCTCGTCATTCCTGGCCGCTAATTTGACCAATTTTGGTGCCGCTTCAATGGCTGTCAAAACGAGCTTCTCGGGAATTCGCAATAGCCACCAGTTGAGCCCTGACGGGATGACTTCAGCCCCGTTAGCACCGAATATATCTGCTGCTTCGCGGTTGTAGCAGATAATGCCTGGATCACTCAGAATTCGGGCTGAGGCATGATGGATCTGCTCTATTTCTTCTTGGCTTATCCGCTCATATGGTTTGACTAAGATACCTTCTCTCGAGATTGCTCCTACTCCTTAAACTGTGCTCTGCGGTGAGCGGCAAGGTAATCTTTGCAAAACGAATCTCTACCCAGCAACATTTCCCCTACCTTGATGGAGTTCATCAATTTGCTGTCCAGGGGGTCTACAATCGCAGAATCTAGCCCGGCATACATAGCCATGATCAAGAACATCCGGTTTATTATCTCCCTATTAGGCAGACCATAGGAGATGTTGCTCAAGCCTAGCGTGGTCCTCGCTTGGACGTATCTTGATTTAATCTGCTCGAGTGTGTTCAGAGTTGTTATCCCCACTTTGCTGTCAACGCCGATGGGGAGCACCATAGGATCGAATAATATCTTGTGGAGGGGAATGCCAAGGGCAGTCAATCTTTGCGCAATTCGATCGCAAGCGTTGATACGCCCCTCTGTGCTATCTGGTATTCCACGCTCATCCATGGCTAGGGCGATAACCTCGGCATCATAATCAACTACTAGAGGCGACAAGGCTTCAAGCCTTCTTGGTTCGGCGGTGATGGAATTGATTATCGCTGTCCTGTCCTGACACCTTCTCAATCCAGCTTCGACTACTTTGGGCTCAGCGCTATCTATAACTAGTGCTTTGTTGCTGACAGCTTGAACGGTATCAACGAGCCACTCCATGAGGTCTTCTTCGTTGCCGCTGCCGCCTGCCCCAGCATTTACGTCGAGATAATCGGCACCAGCAGCAATCTGAGCTGAAGCCATACCCTGGATGAAGAGGCTGTCCCTTTCCCGTATCGCTCTTGCTACCTTCTTATTGGTAGCGTTTATTCTCTCCCCGATTATCAACACAGCGTCAATCGATTATGCCTGGAATTTCGGACAATATTCTTTTCCTAACTGAAGACGGGAGGCCAAACTGGTGCTCCGAAAGAAGCTGAGAAACCCTCTCTGTTGCTCTCCTACAGGCATCCTTACCCCCTTGGGCCTCCCATTCCTCCCTGTCAAGCCGATCGCTCAGGCTAGGATAGTAATGCTCACTGCGCATGTATTTCCTCGTATGGTCAGACGAGACGAAGTGACCACCTGGTCCCACCTCCTTAATGACATCGAAGGCAAGCGTATCCTCATCTACCTTTATGCCCTCAACTGCACGCATTACCATGCCCAAAATCTCGTTATCTATGACAAATTTCTCGTAGCTTACACTGAGGGCGAATTCCATCATACCGGCAGCGTCATGAATGAAGTTGGCGCCTGCTAAGGCGCAAAGAAGGCTAGTCAGGGCGGACTCATAGCCGCACTGAGCATCAACCACCTTGGAATCAGACATCCCGGCGGTAGCATAGAAAGGGAGTCGATAGAATTGGGCCATCTGAGCCCCGGCAGCGTTCAGCAGGCCCATTTCAATAGAGCCTGTTACATATTTCAAATCCCTTAGATCCGTATTGCTGGCCACAGAGGCATAGATAACAGGTGTGCCTGAGTTCACAACCTGAGTTAACAGCACCCCGGCGAGGGAATCCACATTCTGTATCAGCAAGGTGCCTGCTAAGGTTACTGGTGCGGTAGCTCCAGAGAGGGGCTCTGCCGGGCACACTATCGGCAGCCCTGCTTTGGCAATTTGCACCAGCATGTCACCATAGATCCTGTCTATCTTTAGGGGACTTATGCTACAGGTTATCATGGAGATGAGTGGCCTGCGGCGAAGTTCCTGCGGCGAACCACAGATGATCTCTGCCATCCTTATGGCCTGCCTTATCCCGTTCAGCGTGTAAACGCCTCCCATAACATGCTTGGTGGTGTTGTCCAGTGCTGCGAAGAAGCGGTTGACATCCACATCTTCAGCGGAGATATCGCTAGGGTAGGTAGGTAACATGAAGACGTGAATGTTTTCCAGTCCGTCTACTAGCCGGGCTATCTGCTTCAGGTCATCGAGGGTTGCTCGCCTTGTAAGATCTGTTTCTACATCAATGATGTTGAGAGCAGTGCCACCGGTTCCGGTGAAAACCCTGGCACCACCTAGCAGAATGTCATGCTCTTCATCTTGTCCGCATAATTTAACCTCGGATGGGGCTCTGCTCAGAAAGTCCATAACCATCTGCGGAGGCATCCTCACCACATGTGTCTCACTATCAACCCAAGCCCCCGCTTGGACAAAGAAACTGAGTGCGCTCTCCGAATTTACCTGGAAGCCTACTTCTTCGAAGACCCTTAATGAAGCTTGGTGGATTTTGTCTATGGATTCTTGAGACAGGGGTTTATAACTACCCCCCTCCAAGCCCTTTTGACTCATAACCTTCTGCTGGGGCAATCTGTTTTATTGCAGAAAAGGCAGGGGGAGAGGGTTATAGAGCTATCGAAGCCTATGCCTATAATGCCGGAGATAGATTTTCTGGGCATCATGAGGCAATCCTCAGTCAATTCAACCCCGTGTAGATCTCCATCGAGAGCACTGAATAGCACCTTCTGCTCTTTGATGTCCCAGTCGCAATAGCCTGGGCTATAGCGCAGGCTTACGTCGGCACCGCTTGCCGCGGCCGTCTCCTTGATACTTGCTTCAAGCCAACAAGCCACCTTCTCAACTGCTTCATTGCCTACAGCATCCAATATCGCCCCTTTCAGTATTTCACCGCCATCCATTAGCTGTGATACCCTTTCCTCTAATCTTGGCCCGATGGTGGTCAAGAATATGGCTGCTTTGGAGCACTTGGAGAATATTCGCCGAGCGATTATATTGCTGCTAAATACTGAGTTGCTTCCCCTTAAGGATATCCGAAAAGCCTCAACATTCTCTACTTCTTTCATTACACAGAAATAGGAAGGCTCGATAAGCCTATAAGCTTCCGATATCTGGCTGTCTATTAGCGAGGATATCTGTGCTGAAGGGTTTCCATCCTTCCCGTAGCCTAGATATCGAGCTACCTCGCTCTTCTCAATGTTTATGCTATTTGGTGCTAAAGTCCTAACCATAGGCTTACAGTGTTCTATCATCTCATATTTTCCCCTCTGTTTCAAGTTCCCATACCCATCCCAAGCCAGTAGCAAGGGTTGCTTTGCAGTTGACTTGGAAAGCCAGGATAGACATAATACGAACTGGCATTGAGATTTTGCTGGAATTGCTAGATGATCTCTGTTGAAGAAGCTTTGGAGAAAATCCTGAGCTATGTTGACGTTCTAGGGCACGAGAAGAAGCCTGTCTTGAATTGTCTGGGCCAGGTTCTAGCTGAGGACGTTTATTCCACCATCGACATTCCCCCGTTAGATAATTCTGCTATGGATGGATATGCTGTCCGAGCTGAAGATACTCGTGGCGCTAGCAGGTCGTCCCCCAGGGAACTAATGGTTGTCGGGGAGATTGCGGCTGGTTCCATACCTAGAGAAGAGGTTAAATCCGGCACGGCTATTCGCATTATGACGGGGGCACCGCTGCCTAAAGGGGCTGATGCTGTGGTTCAATTTGAGGATACCGACGAGGCCAACCGCAAGCTATCACAAGGTAGTTTGTCCCAAATCGGCATATTTTGCCAGGTGGAGAATGGCTTTAACGTTCGATATAAAGGCGAAGATATCGCAGCGCGAGAGTTGGTTTTGAAGAAGGGGAAAACGCTTCGCCCGTCGGAAATAGGGGTGCTAGCTTCGGTGGGGCGCGCTACGGCGGCAGTTATTCGTCGCCCAATCGTTGCTGTCTTGGCTACCGGAGATGAGCTTATTGGTGCTGACCAGCCATTGGCCCCGGGCAAGATTCATGATAGCAATAGCTATACTATTGCTGCTGAAATCCTGCGCTATGGCGGGATTCCCAGAATCCTTGGTATAGGGCGCGATTTGATTCCCGCACTCACCGAAAAGATTAACGAAGGCTTGAATGCCGATATGCTTATTACCTCTGGGGGCGTGTCTCTGGGAGATTACGATGTAGTAAAGGATGTTCTGAAAGAGCGTGGAGAGATTGCTTTGTGGACAATATGTATGAAGCCGGGAAAACCATCCGCTTTTGGGATAATCAAAAATGGGGAGAAGAAGGTGGCCCATTTGGGTCTGCCGGGCAATCCAGTTAGTTCTATGATTACCTTTGAGCAATTTGCGCGACCGGCTATTCTCAAGATGCTGGGAAAGAAGACCCTTGTGAAGCCGTCTATCCAAGCAATTATTGAGGGTAATGTCAAAAACACTGATGGACGCCGCATGTTTGCGCGGGTGATGGTTACTAAGCGTGGTGGTCAATACCGTGCGCGTCTTACGGGACCCCAAGGTTCAGGGATCTTGACATCAATGACAAAAGCCAACGGGTTGGCCGTTATCCCTGAAAATACAAAAGGAGTCATGAGAGGGGACATAGTCAAGGTGCAGATGTTGGATTGGAGTGAGGACGAATTATTGGAGGAGTAGAATGATGACACCAGTTGTTTCCATCGTGGGTAAATCTGGGGCGGGCAAAACAGTGCTCATTGAGAGGTTAATCGCGGAATTCAAAAGGCGGGGATACCGAATTGCCGCTGTGAAGCATAGCCCAGGTAGCATAGATGTAGACAAGCCAGGGAAAGATAGCTGGACGTTTGCACAGGCGGGCAGCGATGCAGTGGTTGTCAGTTCGCCTGATAAGCTTGTCCTTATCAAAAGTGTGGATCACGACCCCAAATTGGAAGAGATTTTGCACATTGTTGGTGTTGAATTCGATCTTGTCTTGGTTGAGGGATTCAGAAAGGGCAAAGCCCCCAAAATTGAAGTGCATAGAAAAGAGTTCGGGGAGGACTTGTTGTGTTCCAGCAAGGAGCTTTCTGCCATTGTTACCGATGGATTAGTGGATACCGATGTGCCTCAATTTCGATTGACCGATACTCAGGCGGTCGCTGACTTCATAGAAGAGAATTTCATCTTAGAGAGTGAGGGTGATACCTTCCTTTTTGTTAATGGCAGGCAGGTCGTGATGAAGCCTTTCGTCAAAGACATTATTGCGAAAGTCTTGGTGGCTATGATATCAACACTAAAAGGGGTTGGAAACATAAGAAACCTTGATATTTCCATAAGAGATAAGGCTCGCTCAACTGGCGGCCTAAGCCGAAGCCCTGAGGATGGCGAAGGGGCCAGCGAACTGTTTCCGAGTGAGGAATGAGAAGAGATGTTTACCGTGGGAATATTAACTGTTAGTGATAAGGGCTGGAGTGGTGAACGCCAGGATAGGAGTGGTGAAGCTATTCGCGGAATCCTTTCCACGATGGATGTTCACATTGCAAATTATGAGGTTCTTCCTGATGAGAAGGAGCTTATTGCCCAAAAGCTAGTTGAGTGGGCTGATAAGAGCAAAGTAGATGTTATCTTGACTACGGGTGGCACCGGACTTAGCCCCAGGGATGTTACCCCCGATGCGACTCTCTCAGTAGTAGATAGGGTGGTCCCTGGCTTTGCCGAAGCGATGAGAGCTGAGAGCCTTAAGAAAACTCGTATGGCAGTGCTAAGTCGGGCAGTTGCTGGCACCCGTGGGGGTTGCTTGATTATTAACTTGCCTGGCAGTCCCAAGGCCGTACGTGAGTGTCTTGAGCCGATCCTACCTGTGCTCCACCACGCTGTGGAAACACTTAAAGGTCAAGGGGGTGAGTGTGCTGCCTCTGAGCTCTAAAGAGTGAATGCCTTGATGGACGGTAATAGCATCGCTTCGCTTAGAATGACGGTCAAGGGATGCTTATCTCGTTGACCGGCATCTCAGGTCCGTAATATAATAAAGCGGCATTCAAAACTAAATATCAGCTCTCTCCGAGTTGCTGTGCCTAAAGGGCAACCTATGGCAGGCAGCCGGTAGACTGGAAGTCTCGAGGGTATAGGCAGAAATGCTTGTGCCTCCCGTGCTTGGAAAGGAGAGGAGATGGACTTAGCTAGCGTTCTCACAGCACCTCGTTTTGAGAGGTGCTGTTTTTGTTCCCCTTTGATTGAGCGGCGGGTGAATCCTGATCCAGCTATGGTGATATCAGCTGAGCTAGCTGCTTGCAAAGACTTGAAATATGGCGTGAAGAAATGAGGCGTTTTGTGCCACTTTAAGGAGGGTTAAATGGGCATCTGGAGAAAGCCTGATAGCATGAGCGTAGTTTTTATCGTACTGGGCACCCTTATGTTGCTCTTCATTTTTGCCCCCCTGATCAAGACGATATTCTCTTCTTCTCCGGGAACATTGTGGAACACGCTCCTCGAGGAAGATGTATACTCCTCTATTTTGCTCACCATCTCCGCTGCTCTGATGGCTACCTTGATGGGGCTGCTTTTCGGAGTTCCCTTAGCCTATCTTCTGGCGCGACGCCAATTTAGGGGAAAGCGGTTTCTCGAGGCAATTATCGATGTACCTATTGTAATTCCTCATACCGCGGCTGGCGTTGCACTCCTCTTTGTCTTCGGCAGCAATTTTCTTTGTGGCAAGGTTTTCGATGGCATAGGCATCGACTTTTTTCGGACGTTCGCTGGGATAGTCATCGCCATGATGTTTGTTAGTGTCCCCTTCCTTATTGATTCGGCTAAGGAGGGCTTCAAAGCTGTGGATGTCAGGTTGGAGAAGGTAGCCAGGACTTTGGGGGCCTCACCCTGGAGGGTATTCCTCCGAATTTCCTTGCCTTTAGCGTGGAGAAGCATCTTCTCGGGTTCAGTGCTCATGTGGGCTCGTGGCTTGAGTGAGTTTGGTGCCATCGTCATTATAGCTTATAGCGCCTCGTTTCTTGGGTGGAACACAAAAGTACTCCCCATCTTAGTCGCCGATCGGTTTGACTTTGGGCTGGATTACACTCTACCGGTAGCAGCTCTGGCAATCCTTATCTCCCTCATTGCCTTTATCGCACTTAGGTCAATAGCCTATAGAGGAGAAAAACCATGATCACCATAAAGAACCTAAGGGTCAATCTAGGTGGTTTTGTGCTTCAGAACATCAATCTCGATATCAAGTCAGGAGAATATTTCATCATCCTAGGACCCACAGGTGCAGGAAAAACCGTCCTTCTGGAGGCTATTGCTGGGCTCTATCCAGTTCTTGAAGGTGAGGTCTGGACTGACGGTAGGGAAGTTACCAGACTTAATCCGGAGAAAAAGGGAATGGGGATTGTTTATCAAGACCAGGCTCTTTTTCCTCACCTTTCGGTGGAGGAGAACATTGCCTTTGGATTAAAGGTGAAAAAGTGCTCTAAGGGGGAGAGGAAGGCAAAGATAGCTGCTATGGCTGAGACGGTGGGAATTCCACATCTGCTAAAGAGAAGCCCTGTCACTTTGAGTGGCGGTGAGAAGCAAAAGGTGGCGCTGGCGCGGGCGCTAGTTATTGAGCCTAAGGTGCTTTTGCTTGACGAACCCTTAGGCGCTCTGGACCCTGAGACCAGGGAAAGGATGCAAAGAGAATTGAGGGAGGTGCACCGCCGGGTGAAGGTTACCACTATCCATGTGACGCATGATTTTGAAGAAGCAGTCGCGCTGGGGCATCGGGTTGCTGTGCTGAACGATGGCTCAATAGCCCAGGTGGGAACTCCAGAGGAGTTCTTGCATCACCCGAGTTCGGAATTCGTAGCTAGATTTGCTCTGTCACGAAATATCTTTACCGGTAGGGCTGAGGATGGGGAAAGTGGCCATGCCCTTATCGATATCGGCGGTGTGGGACTCAGGGCAATAACCGAGTCCAGGGGCGAAGTACGCCTTTCCCTTCGCCCCGAAGATATCCTCATTTCTCGAGAACCGCTT
>JADFUX010000083.1 GCA_015222255.1 Chloroflexota bacterium | reverse complement strand
GGTGTGCGTTACAGTCAATCAAGAACCTGCTTCTCGGGAGTAAGCCCGTACCTCTCGATTCGTCCAGAAGAGCCTGCCCTGGGGATGTATCCACACAGCGGATACCTTGTGTAAACACAACCCCCTTTCCTCACCTCTGCAACGATGATAGCACCGCCGAAGTCCGAAAGCTGGGGGTACTCTAGTGCTGAATAGGATATTTTTGATTGAATTCTGGAGCATCACGCAACTATGTGAGCGAGGGCACATCTTGAAGGAGAAATTGTCCTACTATTCAGGCTATGCAAAAGAAGAATATGGTGGGCTCTTGTGTTCTCAAGGCACGAAAGGAATCTAGGACTACGCAAATGGAGTTGGCGGCCGGACTTCAGGTATTAGGCATAAGAATAGACCGACCTGCAATATCAGAGCTCGAAAGTGGAAGCAGACCTGTTTCAGATATATAGGTTGCTGCTATTGCTAAGCTATTGAAAGTGCCCATATCATGGCTGTTTAGGGAAGAATAGCTTGGTTGCCTGTGGTAAAATAGGATTTAGGAAACCTGAGTTGTCTCTGCTAGCTGTATTAATTCTCATAGCCAGCATAATTTGTGTGGGAGCTTCCGATAGTACCGTCCCATTCCCCGTCACCCGAGGCTTTTGTCGGAGAGGGCTGGAGTAGCATGTTCGGACAGTACATAAGACCGTATGTTGAAAGGTTTTGCCAAGGAGTAAGCATTGACCATCTGGTACAGATGGCGGAAAATGGAGAAGACGTTTACCATATCTGGCTTGAGCAGTTTTCCCCTGGAGAGAAACCGCCAATAATTGCGGCACTCTTCCAGGAGCAGATAAAGGGCGAAATGAAGAGGGTCATGGCTGAAGTATGCCCTGAGTACTACAGGGTCTTTGACGCCAACCCGAGCTGGGCCGAGAGACAGCTCGATGGATTGTTGGGGGGATTATTCTCGTAGGAGGTCAAGATGCCAAGAGGTGATGGAACCGGACCCGTCGGGACAGGGCCAAAAGATGGCCGGGGCAGAGCAGCAGGAGGCCGGGGGCAGAGCACCAAGCAAAAGGGTAAGGGGGCAAAGACTGGAGGACAGAAGGGGTCGTGCAAATAGCTGACCATTGGTGCGATTAGGCTGTAAGGTTACAGGGTTTCTAGTGTCCAGTCCGTGAAATACTCTTAGTTTAGAGAGAGCTTCAAGCGCCTTCTAATCACTTGCTTGCCCCCTACACAAATGCCTCTAGTTAATGAAAGCTATTAGGATGACGATCCTGTACCGCACGTGTCAAAGCTATCCACCTGCCAACATTGTCACTCTTAATTCTTCCCATTGGTTCCTCTTCCACTGGAGATTCCCTCCTAGTTACTCGAAGCTTTTACGCCGGTATTGTAAGGCCTCAGCGACGTGATAGGTTTTGATGATGTCGCTACCTTCCAAATCGGCGATAGTGCGGGAAACCTTGAGGACGCGGTGAAAGGCGCGAGCTGTAAGGTGAAGCTGCTTCATGGCAGCGCCAAGCAGACTCTTGGCTGACGGCTCTATAGTGCAGAATTGTCTCACTTCCATGGGCGTCATATCGGCATTGCAACTGGATTTTGCCCCTTTGAAGCGCTCTAGTTCGATCTGATGGGCGGCTCTGATTCTTTCTCTAACCTCTCTTGAGCTTTCAGCCTCTTTATCGCTAGTGAGCTTTTCGTAGTTGATATGGGGGACATCGATGAAAATATCGATGCGGTCCAGCAGTGGCCCGCTTATTCTCTTCTGGTAGCGGGTGATTTCGCCGGCAGAGCATTTACATTGCTTGAAGGGGTCTCCGTAATAGCCGCACGGGCATGGATTCATGGCAGCTACCAACATGAAGTTAGCCGGAAAGGTGGCGCTGCTTTGAACTCGGCTGATGGTGACTACCCTGTCTTCCACCGGTTGACGCAGTGACTCCAGAGAACCATGACCAAACTCAGCAAATTCATCCAGGAAAAGGACTCCCTGATGGCTCAAGCTTATTTCACCAGGTCGTGGCCACTGGCCACCTCCCACCAGCCCAGCATGGGAAATGGTGTAGTGAGGGGAGCGAAAAGGGCGTTCCACAATGATAGGAGTATCTTTGGGCAAGAGTCCACTTACGCTGTAGATCTTAGTTACCTCTATAGCCTCCTCCATTGTCAGTGGAGGAAGTACTGAGGGTAGGCAGCGAGCCAGCATGGTCTTGCCGCTTCCCGGCGGTCCGGACATCAGGATATTGTGCCTTCCTGCAGCAGCTATCTCCAAAGCTCGCTTAGCATGTTCCTGACCCTTGACGTAGGCCAGATCAACATCGTAGCTCTCACGGATTTCCTGTTGCCACGTTCTATCACCATAGTATTCTGGAATGAGTATCTCACCTCGGAGGTGAGCTGCAAGTTGTGATAGAGACTCTGCTGGAAATAGGTGTACCCCTTCCATCAGGGATGCCTCCCTGGCGTCATCAGCGGGAACGAAGATGGTAGTTAGGCCTTTTTCCCGAGCTAGTGCTACCATGGGTAATACGCCGTGCGTATGACGCAACTTGCCATCCAGCGATAGCTCTCCTATGAACAAAGTATGTGAAAGGTCAGCATGTATCTGTTGAGAACTCATCAATATGCCTATGGCTATAGGCAGGTCGTAGGCAGGGCCTTCCTTCTTGAGATCGGCCGGTGCTAGGTTAACTGTAATACGCCTGGTGGGAAAACTGTAGTTAGAATTCCTTATGGCTGCTCTCACTCTTTCCCTGGCCTCCTGGACAGCTTTGTCAGGCAGTCCTACAATAGTGAGAGAGGGAAGCCCGGGAGAGATATCTACTTCCACCTCTACTATGGCTCCCTCTAAGCCTAGCACGGCGCAGCTTGTTGTCTTAGCCAGCATGCCGTGCCAATTATAGCAGATGCCTAGATTGACTGCTTATGGTACAATCCCATGAAGGAGGTTAGAATGCATCCATTGATTCCTTTTGGCATTATTTCGCTTATCTTCGGCATCTTGATATTCATTCTACCTGAGCTCCTCGCCTATTTGGTTGGTGCCTTGTTGATCATTCTGGGGGTTCTAGCCATTTTCGGCGGCATTCGAGCTATTAGATGGTAGATGATGGGAGCCATTTGCCCATGGCCGCGGCAGTGTGACATTGTTCGGTATCGGTGAGCCTGAGGGGCAAGTCTTTCGGTTTCGCTTTCTTGCTTTCCTTTCAGCCCAACCGTGAGCCTTGACTAGGGTTTGGCGATAAGCGTCAGGCAGAATTTCAATTTCTCGACGTTGGTGCCTTCACAGGTAACGCCATATGGATTGAACTCTAAACCAGAAGACAAAGGAGGCAGAAAATGAGCCTACGATCTCCGCGATTGTTCCAGCCCTTTCGCCTGGGGCAACTGGAATTGAGAAACCGTATCGTGATGCCGCCGATGGCGACTAGGTTCAGCTCCGAGGATGGCTTCGTGACGGAGCAATTGAAGGACTACTACGCCGCGCGTGCGCGTGGAGGAGTAGGGCTGGTGATTGTTGAGGCCTCCTGCGTTGATGCTCCGGCAGGCAAAGGATGGCAGAGTCAACTTATGATTGATGACGACAGGTTCGTGCGTGGGCTAGCCGAACTGGTGCACGTGGTCAAAGAACAAGGGGCGAAGATTGCAATACAGCTTCACCATGCCGGCTCGGAGGCCAGGTCGAGCATCACCGGGGTACAGCCTGTGGCGCCCTCTCCAATTCCCAGGCCTGACCGTGAGATGCCCCGTGAGCTTACCACTGAGGAAGTCAGTGAGCTTGTCCTACGCTTCGCCACGGCGGCACAGCGGGCAGACAGCGCCGGCTTTGACGGCGTTGAGATACATGGAGCACATGGATATCTGGTGGCGCAATTCCTCTCGTCATTCTTCAACAAGCGCAGCGATGTTTATGGTGGAGGAATAGAGCGTAGGGCTAGGTTTCTGAGCGAGATAATACAGAGAACCAAAGAGCTGGTAGGTAGAGAATACCCGGTTTGGTGTCGCATGAATGGCAGGGAGTTTGGCGCTCGGGCTGGTCTCAGCACTGAGGAGGCGCAGGAGGTGGCTCGAATGGTACAAAACGCTGGCGCCGACGCCATAAATGTGTCCGTGATGGCCTATGGAGTCAGCCCCCGCACTGCGCCGCCAATGGCGCAGCCTCCTGGCAACCTGGTGCGCTTCGCTGAGGCAATCAAGAGCGTCGTCGCCATCCCGGTGATAGCAGTGGGCAGGATGGACGCCGCGACTGCGGAGACGGTGATCGAAGAGGGAAGAGCAGACCTGATAGCAATTGGCCGGGCTCTGATCGCAGACCCTGAGCTTCCCAATAAGGCTGCCTCAGGAAAGTTGGATGACATAAGACCCTGCATTGGATGTCAGACCTGTCTGGACTGTATCACTACTTGGCATGAACCAGTGCGGTGCGTGGTGAACCCCGCTGTAGGCAAAGAACGGGAGTGCGCCGTTCAAAGGGCTGATAGCCCGAAGAAGGTGTTTGTAGTTGGTGGTGGGCCTGCTGGCATGGAGGCCGCAAGGGTGAGTGCATTGAGAGGACACAACGTCGTGCTGTACGATAGAGGTGAAACGCTAGGCGGGCAATTGCTATTGGCATCTATCCCGCCGTACAAAGAAGTGCTGGAGACCTTTGCCAACTACCAGCGCACCCAGCTTTCAAGAGTGGGGGTAAAGGTTGAGTTGGGTCAGGAGGTCAGGGCAGCCTTGGTGGACGAGGCCAAGCCGGACGCAGTGATTCTAGCCACGGGCATGAGGCTACTGGTGCCACAGATTCCTGGAGTTGATAGGTCAAATGTGGTCAGCGCGTTGGATGTGCTGGCGGGCAAGGTCGAGGTGGGTAACAAGGTAGCTGTCATCGGTGCCGAGGTCGTCGGGTGTGAGACCGCTGAGTTTCTCGCTGACAAGGGCAAGAAAGTGACCTTGATGAGGCGAGGCGAGGATATGGCGACGAAGCTGAATCCCACAAGCAGAGAACATCTCCTCGCTCGGCTTGAGGCCAAGGGCGTCACCATGCTGACCGGGGTGCAGTATCAGGAAATAACCGATGAGGGCGTGATCATTACCACTAGACAAGCTGAGAGCCAGACCGTTGAAGCGGACACCATTGTGCTTGCTGCCGGCAGCTTGCCAGACACTGAGCTGCATGAGGCCCTAAAGGGAAAAGTCCCTGAGCTTTATCCTGTCGGGGATTGTGTCGAGCCGCGGAACATAATGTCAGCGGTAGCAGATGGCTACCTCGCTGCCCTTAAGATATAGTAGCGCTCTGCAGCCCCCAGGGATTCTATTGGACCTGGCCGCAGTTGCCACACCATACCGATCTAGGTCGAATTGCGAGTCCAAGAGACTTGTTCGCTGCACGGCGACTGAGCCCCATCAGACGTAGTGCTACCCTCGTACGATTCACCATTTTTTGCCACCGCTTCTTGCGTTCTTCAAAAGCTCTGACCAGGTTGTCATTTGGGAGTAAGCTTCATCTGACCTTGAGACCTAGCGGGACAATAAATTGGATCAGAGAATGGCGTCCCTGGCGGGACTCGAACCCACAACCCACTGCTTAGAAGGCACTTCCCAAAGGGAATCGTTCACAAGGTTGTGAACTTCTAGCTTTGAACACCTGCTACTTAGGCATGAGAGTTCACAGACTTATACAGGCTCAAGGCTTCTTCAAAGGTTAGGGATTGGGCATAGTGGCTAACCATATCAGGAGACTCCCAACCACCTAGACTTTGAATTACCTTATTGGACAAGCCTGATTTTACATTGTGGACACAGAAGCCACGTCTGGAGCTATGAGGATTACAATGGATGCCTGTAGCCTTGCCTAATCGTTTGAGCATAGTTGATATACCATCTGCTGTTATTCCCAGGCTATCATGCTTAGTGAACCAATCCTTAACTGCACCATTACCAGCTAGAGCCTTACGATAGCGATTGCCTTTGCCTAATATGACTACAGTTCCCTCTTCCCAGTTGAAGTCCTTAGCCTTGACACTGGCAGCTTCCGATAGCCTCATTCCCGAATACCATAACAGGTTGAGGATAACTTTATCCCTCTCGGTAAGGGCATGATTTACCAGGATGCCTAATTGCTGCTTTGATATAGCTGGCAATAACCTCTTTTGCCTTCTAGGTGGCAATACCTTCTCAATAGGATTGGTGGGAAGTTGGTCAGTGTGATATAGCCACCTGCACAAGGTCTTAATAGACCTATAGTAGTTATGCTTAGCATTACCACAGGTAAGGGAGTTCAGATAGGTATTGATACCCTCAGGAGTGATAGGATAGCCAATAAGGCTACCAAGAGCTAGATGATAGAGCCTTGTTGTCTTTGGACTTGTGCCTGAAGCTCTAGAGGCAAGGAAACTTTCCAGTGTGGAGCTTGTGAACTTTTGTGAACAATTTGAAGCTAGATTTGTGGCGTCCCTGGCGGGACTCGAACCCACAACCCGCTGCTTAGAAGGCAGCCGCTCTGTCCTGTTGAGCTACAGGGACACAAATCAAGTGTAACATGAGGGGAACATTTGAGGAATAACAGCGCGATACAAGCTACTTCTTGTGAGTTTGGGTAACATGCCTTCGCCAGCAAGATACGTGCACATAAGCCCCGCATCGTGCCCAAT
>JADFUX010000082.1 GCA_015222255.1 Chloroflexota bacterium | reverse complement strand
GTTACGCTATGTGCGGCAGGTGCACAATAGCTCCTTTTTGTTTGCTATTTTAGTGCGTGCTTGCCTTTTGAGGTCTAGGGAGGCCGTATAGTCGCCCAGCGCGTCAATACCCTCATGAACGTCTTTGCTTCAGCTATAAGCTTGATTACGTCGGGGATTTCGGTTCCCTCGACTTTAGGACTTGAGATCGTTTAGTCCAGTTTGCCGAACCCCATTTGACATACTAACTGCGACTTCAGCCTACTTCCGCTTTATCAAGCAAGACAACAAGAACGGAGATTCCATAGTTGACCAACTCTGGGGAGACAGTATAGTATAGAGAGGTGGATTGGCCTTGCCACAGGGGAATGAGCGTGGGCGACTCAACAAATACTGCCAACAAGAGAGGTTCGAGCATATCAAGCCCTCCGTTGAGACAGCTCTCTGCTGAAATTGCACGCAGGAGATGATGCCCATCCTCTTGAATGCCATTGATAACTCTGTAGAAGATCCTCTGAGGAGACCTTACGCATTTCAGCAGGTTATCTTACATGGCCGTATTTTCCGCTATCAAGCGAAAGGAGCCCAGGTGTGAAAAAGATTGGCGTTTTGACCAGCGGCGGTGATGCGCCGGGGATGAATGCTTGCATAAGGGCAGTCGTCCGCTGCGGGGCTAGCCATAAGCTGGAGGTAATGGGCATTCGGCGTGGCTATGCTGGCTTGTTGGAAGGCGACTTTCTGAGACTGGATGCCAGGTCAGTAGCCAATATTCTCCAGCGTGGCGGCACCATCCTTGAGACTGCTCGTTGTGAGGAGATGAAGAGCAAGGGGGGTATAAGGAAGGCGGCTCAAGCGGCACATCAGGAAGCAATTGAAGGATTGATAACCATAGGTGGTGAAGGTACCTTTCGTGGCGCAGCAGCCTTAGCTGAGGCGGGAGGAATAAGTGTAATTGGCATCCCGGGTACTATAGATAATGATGTCTATGGCACTGATTACTCCATCGGTTTTGATACAGCCATAAATACTGCTCTAGATGCTATTGATAAGATTAGGGATACTGCGAGTTCTTTGCAACGTCCTTTTTTCATCGAGGTCATGGGAAAGGATAGAGGCTTTATCGCCTTGGATGTAGGAATTGCTGGTGGAGCCGAAGACATCTTGATTCCAGAGACCAAGACGAAAATAGAAGAGCTTTCTCTTGATATCAAGCGTAGCTTCGAGAGAGGCAAGAAATGCAGCATCATTGTAGTCGCTGAAGGCGATGAGGTTGGGGGCGTGTTTCCCATTGCTCAGCAAGTTTGGGAAAGGCTGAGAATTGACTATCGCGTTTCCGTTCTGGGGCATTTGCAAAGAGGCGGCTCACCAACAGCGAGGGATAGGATTCTAGCCAGCAAGTTAGGAGCAGCGGCTGTTGATGCCTTGGCTAATGGCAAGACGGGTTACATGGTTGGGGAAGTGAAAGGGGAGATAGCCCTCACTCCGCTAAAGGAAACCTGGGAGAAGAGAAAGGAACTGGATAATAATCTGATTAGTTTGGCGAAGGTATTAGCTACTTAGGAGCATGAAGAAGCGATCCATAGGCAAGATAAGAGGCTTGCAGCAGCTAGCCAATGAGAAAGGCATTCTGGCGATGTGTGCCCTTGATCATAGAGGTTCACTTAAGAAGATGCTCGATGAAAAGCATCCTGGGAACGTCGCCTATCAGACGATGGTGGATTTCAAGCTAGACCTATGTCGAGTCTTGGGTCCCCATGCGAGCGCTATTTTGCTTGACCCTATTTATGGCGCAGGACAGGCAATTGCCGCCGGAGTTTTACCTAAATCCACAGGGTTGCTGGTAAGTCTGGAGGAGACTGGTTACTCTGGCCAGCCAGAGGCAAGGGTTACCGATTTGCTGCCTGATTGGAACGTGAGGAAAATAAAGAGAATGGGGGCAACAGCGGCTAAGCTTTTGCTCTACTATCGCCCTGATGTTGATGTTGCCAAGAGACAACTGAATATAGTAGAAAGCCTGGCTGCCGATTGTATAGAACAAGACATGCCTTTTGTAGTCGAGCCCATGAGTTACAAAGTAGAAAGCACGGAAAGCAATCCTCAGGACTTTGCTAGGATAAAGCCGCGCTTAGTTGTGGAAACGGCAAAACAGATCACATCTCTTCCCATCGATGTGCTTAAGGCTGAATTCCCCGCCGATCTTGCGTATGAGAAAGACAGGAGCCGGTTGTCGGATTTTTGCCATCAGCTTAGTGAGGCAAGTCAAGTCCCCTGGGTTCTTCTCAGCGCCGGCGTGGATTTCGACCTGTTCTACCAGGAGGTTGAGGTAGCTTGCCACGCAGGTGCTTCGGGCTTTCTGGCCGGACGCGCCTTATGGCAGGAGGCTGCTCGAATGAGTTCTCGACATGAAAGATCCACTTTCTTGGAGACCACCGTGATTACGAGGCTCGAAAGCCTTAGCAAACTGGCCAATAGCTATGGCGTTCCTTGGTATAACAAGCTTGGAGCCAGTGAAGTAGACGAAAGCTGGCACCGCCACTACTGAATTGCCCCCTCCTGCGAGTACCACAGCGGTTATATCAACGCAGGGTTTTCACCATGACTTGACGTGTTTGGCAATGATATTCATTGCCTCGAGCATTTCAGGCGAGGGAAGAAAATAATTGGTTCTTATCCTGGCATATCCATGCTTTGGTTCAGGCAGAATCCACAGATTTCCCTTAAGAGCGCTAGGATCGCTATCAGCGCTCAACAGTCTGTCTTTGAGCCTATAATCGAAATTGAGGCTCCGCGCCAGAGATTCATCTCCCTTCCATTCGATAGCCACCACTTTGCCCCATAAGGCTGAGCTTTTCCCCCTGACTAGCCTGGTCTTCTTCAGGGGGCGCTTCCCTGTAATGTTTGGGCTCTTGACAAGGTAATCAACAAAGTAGTTCACCGCATACTGGCTGGCTACACTAACGACCTTTACGGAATCAATATTTTGCCGTCGGAGTTGGATGATTCCCTCTGACCTTTGTCCTGACGCACGACTTACTCCTACCTTCTCCTCGTCAGCACCTCTTTCCACCAACGTGGCCTCCACTCCCATTTCGAGAAGGTGTTGATAAAGCTCCTCTCTCCTTTGGGGACCGGCTTTCTTCCTCTTCCTGAGAGCTAAAGGCAATCCGATTGCCATCAAAACAGCAAATAGAATGCCAACAATACTACTCCACTCCATTGCTCCTCAGAGAGGACTCGCCTAGATTTCCTCCAATTCAAAAGTGTAATTCTCAATAACAGGATTAGCCAGTAGTTTCTTGCACATCTCGTCAACTTGTTGGTGAGCAATACCCTGGTCATTCCCTTCCAGCTTGACTTCCATATATTTGCCGGCACGAACGCTTGTTACGGCAACGAAGCCCAAATTATGTAACGCCCCTTTTATGGTCAAGCCTTGGGGGTCATTAACCGTCGGCTTTAAGGTGACATAAATCTTAGCTAGATACATTGTAAGTCCTTCCTATTCAGAGATTACTGTATCCTCATCCCCATAAGATGGTGAGCAACAACAGAGGAAAACCAATTCCTCAGCTCCAGTATTCCAGATTCTATGACTTTGCCCAGGCATTATGGCAATTCCGTCTCCTTCAGCTACTTCTCTTACCTCGCCTTCTACTCTTACTCTGGCTTCGCCCTGCAGAATATAGTAGATTTCCTCTGACGCGATGTGGTAGTGTTGGATTGTGGCTTTGCCCGGTGACACCCTCGCTTCAGCCAGGCTTTGATTTCTCAAGGAAGAGTTCCTTGGAGCAAGAATCTCTCTGATTTCAGAGCCATCTTTGGTAATGAAGGCCTTGACCTTGTTCCTGTTGACAACCTCCATCCTGTTTTCCTTCGAGAACTACGTGGTCAGCTTACTGTACGCCTCGCGATATCTTTTCGATGTTCCCTCAATCACTTCTTGTGGCAACATAGGTACCGGCGATTCCTCATGCCACCCCGAAGCCAAAAGCCAATCACGAACCGGTTGTTTGTCCAGGCAGGGCTGCGAATGTCCTACCTCATATTGACTGGCATCCCAGAAGCGACTTGAGTCTGGTGTCAATAGCTCGTCAATCAGTATCAATTCACCATTAGCAAGGCCAAATTCCAGTTTTGTATCGGCAATTATGATGCCCTTGGTCTTGGCATAGTCCTGAGCATAGTGGTAAATAAGTAAGCTTTTCTCTTCCAGCTCTCTCATCAAGTGTTCCATGCCAAGCTGTTTCACATCTTTGTCATTTAAAGGGCGATCATGTTCCGTCTCACTTTTGGTAGTAGGAGTAAACAAAGGTTGATGCAATTCTTGCCCCTCTTGCATGTCCGGTGGCAAGTGGATATTGCCTGTAGCTCCGGTTGCCTTATATTCCGCCCAGGCTGAGCCAAACAGGTAGCCGCGAACAACACATTCAATGGGAATGGGCTTGGTTTTCCTTACAATCATAGAACGGCCAACAACATAATCAGGGCAGTCTCCAAGATGGTAATCTCGAAGAGCCCCCAAATCATCTACCGCCTTGACAAAATGATTGGGCACAATATGGGCTGTTTTCTCAAACCAGAACGCCGAGAGTTGATTCAGAACCTTTCCTTTGTCGGGTATGCCACAGGGCAGAACAACATCAAGGGCAGAGATGCGGTCCGTGGCTACTACGAGAAGCTTATCGCCCAGGTCATAGACATCTCGCACCTTGCCCCTTCGCCACAGGGGTAAAGGCAATTTAGTCTCCAGCAAAACAGTCATACTTGTTTACCGCATCCTACAGGGCGCGCGGGGCTAATTCTTCTGTTTTAGCTTCTTCAATTTTGCTCGATCCGGTCAGCCCTAAACGTTCAAAAACACTGTCTATGTACTTCAGGTAGTAATCATAGTCAAACAGAGATTCCAGCTCAGCTTTGGATAACCAGGTCGCTATTTGTGCCTCTGCCTCGAGCAAGTTCAAGAAGCTCTTCTTTTCCTGCCAGGCTTTCATAGCTTTGGCTTGCACTATCCTATAGGCTTCTTCGCGACCCAAACCTTTGTCGACTAAAGCTAACAGCACTCTTTGGGAAAAAATCAATCCTTGCGTAAGCTCAAGGTTACGGCGCATATTCTCAGGGTAAACCTTGAGGCCTTTCATTATCGAGGCGAGCAAGGATAGCATATAGTCGGTTAATAGGCAGGAGTCGGGCAAGATGATTCGCTCTGTGGAGGAGTGGCTGATGTCGCGCTCATCCCACAAGGCAACGTTCTCCATAGAGGTTAAAGCGTAGCCCCTTAGTAGTCTGCTAAGCCCACAAATGCGCTCGCAAAGCTCAGGATTTCTCTTATGTGGCATCGCCGAGGAACCTGTCTGCCCCGCTTCAAAGGGTTCTTCAGCTTCCAGAATCTCAGTTCGTTGGAGGCTTCTAATCTCAGTAGCGAATTTCTCTAGGGAGCTGGCAATTATGGCCAAACTGGTAACAAACTGCGCATGCCGGTCGCGCTGGATTATCTGACTTGATAGTGGCGCTGGTGCAATGCCCAATTCTTCACAAGCTATTCTCTCGACCTCCGGGGAAACGGTAGCGTAGGTGCCTACCGCCCCCGATATCTTTCCTACAGAAATGATTCTTTTAGCTTCACGCAGTCTTTGGGCGTTGCGCTTCATTTCCTCAGCCCACAAAGCCATCTTCAAGCCAAAGGTAGTGGGCTCTGCATGAACGCCATGCGTCCGCCCCACCATAACAGTATGTTTATGCTCTATAGCTTTGTTTTGTAAGACAGCGACAAGTTCGGTGATATCCTGTTCCAAGACGTCGCATGCTTCCTTCAATTGAAGACCTAAAGCCGTATCCATAACATCGGAAGAGGTAAGTCCAAGATGGACGAAGCGAGACTCCTCACCAAGGCTTTCTGACACTGACTTAAGAAAAGCTGTCATGTCATGGTGAGTGACCTTCAGGAATTCGGCAATGCGTTCCAGGTTGTAGCTGGCCTTTCTTATTTTGGGCATAGCTTCTTTGGGGACTTCACCCAGCTCAGCCCAAGCTTGGCAAACAGCTATCTCTACCTTAAGCCACAGGTCAAACTTGTTCTCCTCAGACCATATTCCCTTCATTTGTGGTCTGGAGTACCGCTCAATCATCTTATCCCTCAGCCAATTTGGTCTTGTATTTGCGATAGGCTTCCGCTATTTCCCCATGTTTAGTGCCCAAAATCTGGGCGGCAAGCAAGGCGGCGTTTTTTGCCCCGCTTGTGCCGATGCCGACGCAGGCTACTGGAACTCCTGCAGGCATCTGGGCTATAGAAAGCAGGGCATCTATACCATCCAATTCACTAGAAGGTAGAGGGATACCAATTACAGGTAGCGTCGTCCAGCTAGCCATAATCCCAGGGAGATGGGCCGCGCCACCAGCGGCGGCAATGATAACCTCGAACCCTCGCCCTTCCGCTTTCAAGCCATATTCCCTCAGCGTTTCTGGATTTCTATGGCCTGAGATAACGGACAACTCGTAAGCAATGCCCAGTTGCTGCAGCATATCCAATGCTGGCTGTATCATGTTGGCATCCGACTTGCTCCCTATGACCACACCCACAAGTGCCATTCAACTTATCTCCCTGAGGGCAATATCCGTTCTGTAATGGCAGCCCTCAAAATGAATGCTGGGTAACTGGCGGTAGACTTTCTCCCGAGCTTCAGCTAGGTCTCTGCCGCTTGCTACGACCGTGAGCACTCGCCCACCGTCAGTATAGATTTCCCCATCATCTCCCAGCCTAGTTCCAGCATGGAAAATCAGCAAATCCTCGTCAACCTCGTCCAAACCTTTTATGGGGAAACCCGTTTTATGGATTCCAGGGTAACCTGCTGAAGCCATGACCACTCCCACACAGGCATCAGTGCTCCATTCCGCTTCCACCTGGTTGAGATTGCCTTGAACTACTGCCAAGAGGATATCTACCAGGTCGGTTTTGAGAAGGGGCAAGATAACTTGGGTCTCAGGATCACCAAAGCGAGCATTGAACTCTAGTGCAAGTGGCTCCTTATCAGTAACCATCAACCCAGCATAAAGCACTCCTTTGTACGGCATTCCTTCGTTGGCCATCGCCTTTATTGCTGGCAGTAAGATGGTAGCGCTGACCTTTTCCACTAGCGGGGCAGGGAAAAATCCTGGGGGAGCATAGCTTCCCATGCCACCTGTATTAGGCCCTTGCTCGTTATCCCAGATTTTCTTGTAGTCGCAGGCTGGAACCATAGGTGATATCGTCTTGCCATCAGTGAAAGCTATGAGGCTTACCTCTTGACCAGTAACATATTCATCAATTATTACCTTATCGCCAGCAGAGCCGAATATTCTCGCTTCCATGATGTCGCTAAGAGCCTTCCTGGCCTCCTGCATGGAGCCAGCTATGATCGCTCCCTTGCCACCAGCTAACCCATCTGCCTTGACTACGATAGGTGGGTGCTGTCCTTCAAGATATCTGGCAGCCTCAGGGTAAGAGGCAAAGACAACTCCTTTGGGAGAAGGAATGCCATATTTCTCCATCAAGTTCCTGGCAAAAACCTTGCTCGATTCTATCTGGGTAGCTGCTTTTGTGGGGCCGAACGCGGCAATACCTAAGCTATCAAAATAGTCTACTATGCCTAAAGCCAGTGGCAGTTCAGGGCCAACAACAACCAAATCAATACCGTTATCCTTGGCGGCTTTGCCAAGCACTTCCAGGTCTGTGGGATGGATGTCTAGATTCTCAGCTATGAACGCTGTGCCGGCGTTCCCCGGAGCAACGAAAACTCTGTCAACCTTGGGACTTTGGAGCAACTTCCATGCTAAGGTATGCTCCCTGGCCCCAGCACCAATAACCAGTATCTTCAATGATTATTGCTCCCTTTCGACCCCACGATGGCGAGATTTTGACCAATCCTGCACTCCTATTCCCTACCCATTGCTAAAGTCCTGGCCTTTCTTTAGCTTTTTGCATTGACTTGGGCACTTCCTTCTTCTTATCTCCCCTTGTTTTCCGCCTTGCAATGCAAGCTTCTCACCACCATCCTACAGAATCTGCCTGTTCAACTTCTCAGCTTGCACGGGATCGAGCGCGTGGATCAACCTCAGCAATTCCGCAACATGCTCCTTCTCCTGCTCAAGGATATGTTCTAATGTGGCCACAGCTTCTTCGCTTTCCAAGCTCTCTATGTGCTGCTCATATTGGTTTATGGCTTGCAGTTCGTCTATTAGGTCCTCGCGTATCATTTCCAAGTCGGCCTTCACATCTTGCTGTTCATAACTGCCCTCTCCGAAAGGGTAATCCTCATAACGATAATCCATCTTCGCCTCTCCCTCGTTTATTCCCACTCTATAGTCGCCGGTGGTTTACTAGTAATATCGTAAACCACCCTGTTGACGTTGGGTACCTCATTGACTATGCGGTCAGACATCCTAGCTAAGAGGTCATAAGGTAACCTCGACCAATCAGCAGTCATGGCGTCTTCGCTATTTATCGCCCTGATTGCTACCAGGTAGCCGTAAGTCCTGTAGTCGCCCATGACGCCCACACTCTTGACATCGGTAAGCACAGCAAAGCTTTGCCATAGTTGGCGGTAGAGCGCTGCCTTCTTAATCTCGTTCATGACAATCCAGTCCGCGGCGCGGAGTATTTCCAGCTTTTCCTTGGTTACTTCACCGATTATGCGGATGGCTAGTCCTGGCCCTGGGAATGGCTGCCGCCAGATCATATCTTCAGGCAAGCCAAGCGCTAGCCCTACCGCTCGGATTTCGTCTTTAAACAAATAGCGCAAGGGCTCAATAAGGGTGAACTTCATTTTGGCTGGTAAGCCGCCAACATTGTGGTGGCTCTTTATCTTGGCGGAGGCTTTCGTTTCAGTAGTGGTGCTGCTTTCAATTACATCGGGGTAGAGCGTGCCTTGAGCCAGGAAATTGACTTCGCCCAACTTAGCTGCCTCCTCCTCAAAAACGCGGATGAATTCTTCACCAACAATCTGCCGCTTCATCTCAGGATCGGTTACCCCATGTAGGCGTTCCAAGAATCTCTCGCTGGCATCTACATAAGCCACGTCCATTTTCAGATTACGCTCAAAGGTGCTAAGCACTCTCTCCGGTTCCTCACGGCGCAACAAACCATTATTTATGAACAAGCAGGTCAAGTTATTGCCAATAGCACGGTGAACAATGGTAGCGGTCACCGCTGAATCAACCCCGCCGGAAAGGGCGCAGATAACCCTGCCATTGCCTACTTGTCTTTGCATCTTGTCCACAGCTTCAGCTACGAAATTGGCTGGTGTCCAATCCCCACGGCAGCCGCAGATTCCAGAAAGAAAATTCTGGAAGATGTTTTTCCCTTGCGGAGTGTGGGCAACTTCAGGGTGAAACTGGAGCCCAAAGATATTGGTGTCATTCCCTATGACAGCGAAGGGAGAGTTTCCGGTATAAGCCAGAGCTTTGAAGCCAGGAGGCACTTCTAATATTTCGTCACCGTGGCTCATCCACACAGGAAAAGAGGAAGGAAGACCGGCGAAAAGCGGGCAATCCTCATCGCTTATGTGCAAGACCGCATGACCGTACTCATGCTTTGCCCCTGAAGCTACCATACCCCCTAGCTGATGAGCAATAACTTGAATTCCGTAACAAATACCCAGAATAGGCAAGCGACTCTCATAAGCATAGGCTGGAGCCAAAGGTGCTCCGGTGTTATAGACGCTGGCTGGACCTCCCGATAGGATAAAGCCCTTGAGGTTAAGAGAAGCTATTCTCTCCCAGGGGGCATCGTAGGGCACGAGCTCACAGTAAACATGGCATTCTCGTACCCGTCGAGCAATAAGCATGCTGTACTGGGAGCCAAAATCAATGACCACTACAGTCTCACGTTTGCTAGGAGGTATCTTAGGCTCAAGTGCAAGTTGCTCGCCACGCAGTTCTTTGGCGATTTCCAAATAGGTAGAGACTTCCACGTCATCGCTGGCAGAAATCCGGCGGCTTTGTGACTTGTTTTCCATTTTAGAGTTATGGTAGCGGTGCAAATGTAGCTTATCACCATGCTATACTAGCGTCAAGAAAATGAACAGCTTGGAACAGCAGGTGGAGAAGGGGATGAAAATTCTCAAAAAAGGTGGAATAATTGCGTTTCCCACTGATACAGTCTACGGCCTGGGATGCGACGCTTTCAATTTCGCAGCGGTGGAGAGAATTTACGAGGTGAAGAGACGCCCCAGGCACTTACCATTTCCTTTACTCCTAAGCGACATGTCTCAAGTAACTGCCGTAGCCAAACCACTATCGGGAATTGCCTTGTCTTTAGCGAGGCGTTTCTGGCCCGGAGCATTGACTTTAGTCCTGCCCAAATCAGATTCTTTGCCCCTTTACCTTTCCAGTGGCGGCACCGTGGCAGTGCGCATCCCTGATCACCCCATTTGCCTTGCGCTTATTCAGGGTATCGAGAGCCCGTTGGTTGGCACCAGTGCTAATATCAGTGGCAGCTACAGCGCTTTGACTGCTGACGAGGTTAATCAGCAACTGGGAGACACAATTGACTTTGTCATTGACGGTGGCAAGTGTCCCGGTGGCAACGAATCAACTATAGTGGATGTAACGGGCACGGTACCTCACATTTTGCGCCAGGGAATCATATCTCGCCACGAAATTGAAAGACTGTGGAGCCCGGAATGCGTATCGCCCTAGGCTGTGACCATCGTGGCTTTGAGCTAAAGCAGGTGATTATGGGGCTTCTGCAGGAACTAGGTCACAGCTATCATGACTTCGGCTGCTATGGTACAGACTCAGTAGATTACCCCGACCTCGCTCAGAAGGTTGGGGAGGCAGTAGCTTCACCTGATTTCGACCAGGGCATCTTGATATGTAGCACTGGAATAGGAATGAGCATAGCTGCCAATAAGGTGAAAGGCGTAAGGGCGGCTTTGTGCCATGATACTTTCACGGCCCAGCGAGCTCGTCAGCATAACGATGCTAATATCTTGTGCCTTGGAGGGGATGACGTCGAGGTTGAGCCAGCCTTGGAAATCGTTAAGACCTATCTCTCCACCGATTTCGAAGGCGGCAGGCATATTCCGAGAATAAATCAGATAGCGGCTCTGGAAGCAAGACCTCAGCAAGCTTGAAATGGCTGGGGTACAGCTGCTGTAGGTCTCAATTCTGAGGCTGTTTCGTTCAGGTCCGTCGGAGTCCGTTTTGCCATCAAATGAGTACCGAAACGCAAAGCACTAAGGGGTGAGGATCGAACCGCAGCTACTACAACGAGTGATAGTGGGCATAAGCATTACGGGATTGCTTATGCCTGATTCCTAGCGTCGATTTCAAGAGGTCCTAAGGTCCTCTTGATGAACTCAGTGTACCCGTGGTTCAGAAACTCTGCAGTACGTCTTGCACACCGCACAATGTTAAATTGACACTAGTTACGTATTATGCTATCTTCGCCAGCATACTTTGCTTCCTGCTTTAGAGAGCACAATCTTTTGTTCCAAATAAGGGGATAATAGTGAAAAGCGATATCGTGAAGAAGGGCATTGAGAGAGCACCGCATAGGTCGCTATTGCGAGCTGTAGGTTGCTCCTCAGGTGACTGGGACAAACCCTTTATCGGGGTCATTAATAGCTTTAGCGAAGTTGTTCCGGGACATATCCATTTGCAGACCATAGCCCGCGCGGTAAAGGAGGGGATTCGAAGTGGAGGGGGAGTGCCTTTCGAGGTTAACACTATAATCGTGTGCGACGGCATTGCCATGAATCACCCCGGAATGAAGTATAGCCTGCCCAGCAGGGAACTCATCGCTGACTCAGTGGAAATCCTGGCTGAGGCTCATGCTTTCGACGGTTTGGTTTTCATTCCTAACTGTGACAAAGTCGTGCCCGGCATGCTAATGGCGGCGGCCAGGCTCAACTTGCCTTGCGTATTTGTAAGCGGTGGTCCTATGATGGCGGGAAAGCTTTTCAAGAACAATCAACCAAGGTTGGTTGACGTCAGCTCGATTTTCCAAGCGGTCGGCGAGACTATTGCAGGGAACATGTCTGAAGCGGAATTGGAAGAGCTAGAGGAAGTTGCTTGCCCCGGCTGTGGCAGTTGTAGTGGCATGTTTACTGCCAATACCATGAATTGCCTCACCGAAGCTCTGGGTATGGCTTTGCCTGGCAATGGCACGATACCGGCGGTGCAAGCACGACGAATTCAACTAGCTTACGAAGCTGGACAGCAAGTTATGGGTGTGTTAGCCAAGAATATCCGGCCTGAAGACGTTATTACTGCGGATTCCATTTACAATGCTTTTGCTGTGGATATGGCATTGGGTGGTAGTACCAACTCGGTGTTGCACCTTACGGCAATAGCTCATGAGGCGGGAGTTGACTATCCTTTATCCTGGCTAAATGAGATTAGCGATTCCATTCCCCATATTTGCAAATTAAGCCCGGCAAGCGATTATCACATTGAGGATTTGGATTTGGCGGGTGGCGTTCCAGCAATAATGCAAGAAATATCCCAATTGCTAAGGCTTGGGGCGAATACTGTACTAGGAAAGCCACTGGGCGAAGTGATAAAAGGGTCTACAGTCAAGAACAACGAGGTAATCCGACCATTGTTACAAGCCTATAGCGCTACCGGGGGCATCAGCATCTTATTTGGGAATCTAGCACCTGAAGGCAGTGTTGTGAAAAGCGCTGCCGTAGCCCCTGAGATGTTGGTTCATCAAGGTCCAGCCAGGGTCTTCGATAGCGAGGAGGCAGCCACAACAGCTATAATGAATAAGGGAATCAATTTCGGAGAAGTGATTGTTATTCGCTATGAAGGGCCAAGGGGAGGTCCTGGGATGCGTGAGATGCTGACACCTACCTCGCTCCTCAGTGGCATGGGTATGGATAAGGAGGTGGCCCTTATTACCGATGGGCGCTTTTCCGGAGCTACGAGAGGCGCAGCTATCGGTCATGTTTCCCCTGAAGCAGCAGAGAGAGGTCCTATAGCGGCGATAACGGATGGTGATATTATCACAATAGACATTCCAAATCGCAAGTTGGAACTAGGACTAAAGCAAGGGGAGATCGAGCAACGATTGAATTCATTGCCTCCTTTTGAGCCAAAGATTAATGCTGGCTATCTTAAGAGGTATAGTGACAAAGTAACCTCAGCTAGCACTGGGGCCGTGTTTGCTGACTGAGTAGATGCCTCGGTAGACAAATGAAGAGCTCGGGCTGAGAGCAGAAAGGGCATTGCAACAGGGTTGAAAGGGGAAAG
>JADFUX010000081.1 GCA_015222255.1 Chloroflexota bacterium | reverse complement strand
CCCCAAGAAATCGCCGATGAGATTAAAGAGGCTTATAGAAAACTGGGCGGAGGATTGGTTGCTGCACGCTCTTCAGCCACCGCTGAAGACCTGCCCGAAGCTTCTTTTGCCGGACAGCAGAGAACCTTTCTGAATGTTCAAGGCGAAGGAGAGGTACTAACCGCGGTAAGAGGTTGTTGGGCTTCATTGTTCGAGGCCAGGGCTATATTCTATCGTCAACAGCGAGGATTCGACCACCTGACGGTAGCACTAGCTGTCCCCATCCAGCAGATGGTTCAATCAGAGGTCTCTGGCGTTATGTTCACTGTGGAGCCCCTGAGCAACGACACGGGAAGAATCCTTATCGAAGCAGCCTATGGATTGGGCGAAGCCATTGTTTCTGGTGAGCTAATACCTGACCGGTACATGGTGGATAAAGTCAAGCTTTCCATCATCGAAAAGCAAATAGCCAACCAAGAGTGGCAGATAGTAAAGAACTACCAGGCGACTGGGATAGAAAATAGCAACGTTAAGGTTCCCCTAGCTGCCTCAGAGCAACACAGACAGAAACTACCAGACGAAGAAATCATTGCTCTAGCTGAACTAGGCAAGCTCCTGGAGGATTTGTACCAATTTCCTCAAGATGTCGAATGGGCAAAACAAGATAAAAAGCTGTTCATTACCCAGACTCGCGCCGTGACGACTCTGGGGGTGAAAGAACGAAGGCTTGCTGAAATCAAGGCCGAACCTATCCTTGCTGGTCAAGCCGCCAGTGTAGGGATAGCTTCAGGAACAGTAAGAATTGTTCCTGAACCTTCACAAATAGGCAAGGTGCAAAAAGGGGATATATTGGTAGCCGAGATGACGTCTCCAGATTTTATCCCTGCCATGAAGCGCGCAGTAGCTATTGTCACTGATAAAGGTGGCAGAACTTCCCATGCCGCCATCGTCAGCCGTGAACTGGGTATCCCCTGTATAGTTGGTACAGAAAGGGCCACCGCGATTCTTAAAGATGACCAGATGATAACAGTAGATGGATCCCGTGGCCGAGTTTATCAGGGCAAGGTAGTAGAAAGAAGAGCGTCCGTAACCAGTGCTAGTATGAGGGGGAAACTCAAAACCAAGACCAAGGTCTATGTGAACTTAGCCCAGCCCAGTTTGGCCGGCAGAGTAGCTGCAAAGGATGTTGACGGAGTAGGTTTACTCAGGGCAGAGTTCATCATTGCCGAAATCGGGGAGCACCCACGGCTTATGCTCCGCGAAAAGCGCCAAGGCAAGTTTGTTGACAAGTTAGCTCACGGCATAAGCAGCTTTGCCAAAGCCTTCTACCCTCGTCCCGTGGTCTATAGAACCGGTGATTTCAAGACCAACGAGTATAGAAATTTGAAGGGTGGCGAGGAATATGAAGAAATCGAGGAAAACCCCATGATTGGCTACCGGGGTTGTTCCCGCTATATTCAAGACCTGGATATTTTCAAGCTCGAAATCGAGGCTATAGAGAAAGTCAGGGAGAGGTATGACAATTTGTGGGTAATGATTCCCTTTGTAAGGTTACCCAGTGAAATGGCACAAATCAGGGAGGTATTTGAGGCTGAGGGACTGCTTCGCGCCCCCAATTTCAAGTTATGGATGATGGTCGAGGTACCTTCTAACGTTTTCCTTATTGATAGATTCTTAGCTACAGGGCTAGATGGCATATCAATTGGCTCTAATGATTTAACCCAACTTATTCTGGGTATAGACAGAGATAACTCCAGGCTAGCACACATGTTTGATGAGAGAAATGAAGCAGTACTGCAAGCCATGGAAAAGGTTATAACAACTTGCACAAGCAAAGGCGTTACCTCCTCTATTTGTGGACAGGCTCCTTCCTTCTATCCCGAACTTACTGAGAGATTGGTGAAGTGGGGAATTACTTCAGTATCAGTAAGCCCGGACATGATAGATAAGACGAGAGAGATAATTGCTGCTATAGAAGCACGATTAAGGGGTCCCTCTACCTAAGTCTTCCTGGTTAGAAACAAAGACCTCAATGATTTCTGAACTTGGCATTCGCCAGCAAACAGAGAAACGGGAAGAGGCTCTTTCTCCCTACGCGGCCAGGAGCAAATTCAGCCGCGGCAGGCCAAGATGGGAAGAGCCATGCCCGATAAGAACTTGCTTTCAACGTGACCGCGACCGCATTATTCACTCTAAGGCTTTCCGCCGCCTCAAGCATAAGACGCAGGTTTTTATCGCCCCATCAGGTGACCACTATGTCACCAGGCTTACCCATACGCTGGAGGTGTCTCAAATTGCAAGAACCATTTCTCGGGCTCTGAACCTCAACGAGGACCTAACTGAAGCCATCGCTCTGGGTCATGACCTGGGACATACCCCCTTCGGGCATATAGGCGAAGAAGTCTTGAATGAGCTCTGCCCCGGCGGTTTCAGACACAACGAGCAGAGCTTAAGAGTAGTTGATTCACTAGAGAGGAATGGGCAGGGACTCAACCTCACTTGGGAAGTGCGTGATGGCATACTCAAGCATTCCAAAGGACAGGGAAGAATCCTAGGAGCCGGGTGGGAAGATGTAGGCACCCTGGAAGGTGAAGTGTGTAAGATAGCAGATGTTGTAGCTTACGTTAACCATGATGTTGATGATGCTATGAGAGCAGGCTTGCTCAAGGAAAGCGATTTGCCTGAGCGAGCAACAAGGATTCTGGGCTATAGGCACTCACAACGAATCAACACGCTTGTTTGTGATATCGTGAGTTATTCGTGGCCGATTGGCGGGCACGGCAATTTAGCAAAACCGTCAATCGGAATGAGCCCAGACGTTCTCGAAGCAATTGATACTCTTCGCCAATTTCTATTCGATAAGGTATATCATGCCAGTGCGGCCGCAAAGGATGCCGAAAACGCGAGGAGAATACTGCGCCTTCTATTTTCTCATTTCTTAGCTCACGAGGATGAACTGCCTGGAGAATTCTCCTGTTCGGATGGTAGCAAACAGCGCAGGGTCATCGACTACATTGCTGGAATGACCGATCAATATGCCCTACAATTAGCTGAAGGGATATCTCAATGACTGTCATAAGCGAGATAAAGCAAAGAATAGATATTGTGGAACTCGTCTCTGATTACGTTCCTTTGCAAAAAGCAGGGCGCAATTTGAAGGGCTTATGCCCATTCCATAGTGAAAAGCACCCTTCGTTTTTTGTCTTTCCAGAGCAACAAACCTGGCATTGCTTTGGTGCTTGTGGTACCGGTGGCGACGTCTTCTCTTTTGTTATGAAGAAAGACGGCATTGACTTCAGTGAAGCCCTTAGCCTCTTGGCTCAAAGGGCAGGCATTACTCTAGGCCCACCAACGATGCCAAGCAAACCTGAGGATGGGGAAAGGGAGGAATTGTTCCAGATTAACGAGGCCGCAGCGGCATATTATCACCACTTGCTTCTGGATACTAAGGCAGGCGAAATAGCCAGAAGCTATCTCAGCAAGCGGAAAGTTGCGCTTGAGACCATTAAGCAAGCCCGTTTGGGCTTTGCCCCCGATAGCTGGGAAGCCACTAAGAAATACTTGATGGGAAAGGGATACAAGGAAGGCAAGCTAATTGAGGCTGGCTTAGTAATAGCAAAGGAAGGTGGCAGTTATGATCGCTTTCGCAACCGATTGCTTTTCCCCATATGTGATATTCAGGGTCGGGTCATTGGCTTTGGAGCTAGAGCATTAGATGAATCCTTACCCAAGTATATTAACTCCCCTCAGACATCGGTTTTTGACAAAGGTGCTAGCCTGTACGGGATTGACAAAGCTAAAGATGCCATCAGAAGAGAAAATTCGGTAATAATCGTAGAAGGCTATACGGATGTCCTTATGGCTCATCAGCATGGCTGGCGGAATGTAGTCGCCTCAATGGGAACATCAATGACTGAAAAGCAAGTGGCCATTGCTAAGAAGTTGACTAAGAACATAGTTTTAGCTCTCGATGCCGATGCTGCCGGGCAGGAAGCTACTTTGCGGGATGCAGAAGTATTGATTTCCTCCTTGGACAAGAAGACGACACCCATACCATTATGGTCTGGATTGGTGAAATATGAAAATGTTCTTGATGCTGAAATAAAGGTCATTGTTTTGCCTAAGGACAAAGACCCTGATGAGGTGATATGTGAAAATCCCAGCGCTTGGAGAGATTTGGTGAGGCAAGCCACTCCGTTGTTGGACTTTGCCTTCAGGGCTGTAACGAATAAACTAGATACCAGTAAGGCTAAGGACAAATCTCTAGCTATGGACAGACTCATGCCCTTAATTTACGAGATAAAAGAGCCCGTGAAACAAGCCCATTATGTGCAAAAACTAGCGCATCTGATAAAGGTTGATGAATCCGTTGTAGTGGTCGCCTTGAGGAAGCCGAAGGGAAGGGGGAAAGGAGCTGGGCCATCGCTATCGCAAGTTTCTTCTCAGCTTCTGTCCGATCCTGTCGAAGAATACTGTCTAGCTTTGCTAGTCCAGTATCCCGAACTTCGCCAGATAGCCAAAGAGCTTTCAGGCGACCATTTTGAATCGACTGACAATCGCGAACTACTCATCAGATGGCAGGATTCTCCGGGCATTCCCACCCTTAGGGATGAACTTGATATTGGGCTGTTAGAGCATTTAGAATATTTACTAAGTAAGGCTTTTCCGGCACCTATTCGGGAGGATGAGAAGACGCGGCGGTCCGCTTTCATCCAATGCAGTCTTCGATTGCAAGAGAGATTGTTGAGAAAACAAGAGGTTAGAAGAGAGCAACTTCTAGTCCTCGAAAATGAGGCCGGGGGTGTGGCCGCGCAACTGGCTAAATTAGAGGAACAAGGGATAGAAGCTAGCAAAGAACTCCGGGAGATCTTTATTAAACAAGCACAGCACTGGCGAAACAGGGAGGCGTGAACAGTGGATTCAATTATGAAAGCCAATTCGGACTTAAGGCGAGACCGAGGGTCTATGAAAAAAGGTCACACGCATGAGTTTGAGACTGAAGACGTTGCTGGCCTACTTGAAGACGAGTCGACAGAGGATGCTGATGAAATGAGTCTCGAAGAGGCTAAGCTACGGATGGAGCCGGAGCAGCATGAGATAATTGATGATCTAACGCGTGCCTATCTCCACAAGATTGGCAGGGTGCCTCTCCTTAACGCCGCTCAGGAGAAAGAGCTATCCAGCAAGGTAGAGAAGGGCAAATATTTGGAAAGAATTGAAGATAAATACTTCAGGAAGTATAGGGCGTTTCCAGCAGCAGTTCACACAGTAATTTACTTGATTTCCCAACTATCAAAAGCCCATCCTATAGTTGAGATTATCAAGGAACAACGCAACATCGATCCTTCCTCTGACCTAGTAGAGACAATCACAGATTCCAAATTCCGTGCTGCTATTGATGGGGAGATTGATCCCACTCTAATGATGGCGGTAGCTCAAGGGCTGGGCAAGGAAGGCGTTGAAGCCGAGGAAGCCGCAGTAAATCTCTCCATAAGCAGCCGTCTGTTGCCGCCCGAATCGCTGGCTATTATTGAAAACGAAGCTTCGTTCCGGGAAATAAAGGCCCTTTTGGCTAACAATGAGTTGGCCTCCCGTCTTGAGCCTCATGAGGGGCAATTCAAGGCCCACTTTGAAAAGGTGAAATCTGAGGCAAGGGAAGCAGAAAGACACCTCATTGAAGCGAATTTGCGTTTAGTAGTGAGCGTAGCTAAGAAATACATTGGCCACAGCATGGCCCTTCCCGACCTCATCCAAGAAGGAAACATTGGCCTAACACGCGCTGTAGAGAAGTTCCAGTATAGGAAGGGTTACAAGTTCAGCACCTATGCCACCTGGTGGATTAGGCAAGGAATCACTCGATCCATAGCCGACCAGGCCCGCACTATCCGTATTCCGGTCCACATGGTGGAGACTATTAATAAGCTGCTACGGGCAAATCAGCGATTGACCCAGCAATATGGACGTGAGCCAAGCTACAAAGAGATCGGCCAGCAGATGGACATGGCACCGGCAAAAGTGGAAGAGGTCATGAGCTTGCTTCGCGAGCCCGTATCGTTGGATATGCCTATTGGCGAAGAAGAAGATAGCCATTTAAGTGATTTTGTGGAAGATCATGCCACTTTGGCGCCGATAGACGCTGCTTCACGAGAATTACTCAAGGAGCAGATTGATAACGTGCTTAATGAGCTTACTGACCGTGAGAAACGAGTGCTGAGGCTTAGGTTCGGACTTGAGGGTGGGCATGCTCACACCCTAGAAGAGGTGGGGCAAGAATTCCATGTTACCAGGGAGCGGATTCGTCAGATCGAGGCCAAAGCCCTCCGAAGATTACGTCACCCCAGTCATAGTCGCAAGCTCAGGGACTACTTGGAGTAGGTCTAAGAGGTGCTACCTCAAAGGAGCACCGAACTTGCCAATCAAGTCCTTGTTGAACTTGCCTTGGGCCATGGATTTGGTCAACTTCTGCATTTGGAAGAACTGGTTAAGCAGTTGGTTCACGTCCTGGGGTGTAGTCCCACTTCCTCGAGCAATACGCTTGCGCCTGCTACCATCAATAATCGCTGGAGTGCGCCGTTCCTTAACGGTCATTGATAGGATGATAGCTTCCACCTTTCTTAGCCGTTTGTCTCCCTCATCGTCAGGTAAATAGGAGGCAAGCTTGGAAAAACCCGGTAGCATCTCAACGAGTTGACTTAGAGACCCCATTTTATGAATTTGCCGTAGTTGGCTGAGAAGATCGTCGAGATCGTAGCCGCTAGAACGCACCTTCTTTTCTAGCTGTCTAACTTGTTGCTGATCAAAAGCTTTCTCAGACTTCTCAATAAGGCTAAGCACGTCTCCCATCCCCAAGATGCGTGATGCCAAACGGTCAGGATAGAATGGCTCCAAAGCCGTTACTTTCTCACCTACTCCTATGAACTTAGTGGGCACCCCGGTAACAAACTTAATAGAGAGAGCAGCTCCACCTCTAGCATCTCCATCCATCTTAGTTAGGATAAGCCCGGTAAGCCCGATTCGACTGTGGAATTCTTGTGCCGCCTTTACTGCGTCCTGCCCAGTCATAGCATCCACTGTGAGCAATACCTCCAACGGCTGTAACCCAGACTTAATCTCGCTCAATTCCACCATCATGGCCTCGTCAATATGCAATCTCCCCTGAGTATCAACGATGACCCAAGTTGATGCTACTTCCCTAGCCTGCTTCAAGGCGTGAGTGCAGATAGGCAAAGGTGCAGTCTTGGCATCTTCACTGTAGACAGGTATGTCATGCTGCTTGCTGAGTATTCTGAGCTGTTCAATGGCAGCAGGTCGGCGAGTATCAGCAGCCACCAACAACGGGTGCTGCCCACGCTGTTTAAGATACAGCGCCAATTTTACCGCTGTCGTCGTTTTCCCTGAGCCTTGTAAACCCACAAGCAAAACTACCGCCGGCGGAGAGACTACTGAGGCTAACCCGCTGGGTTCCCAGCCTAAGATGGCAGTCAACTCCTCGTGGACAATCTTGATGATCTGCTGGCCTGGTGTTAGGCTCTGCGATACCTCGGCCCCAACGGCACGCTGGCGTACCTTCAGCAAAAGCTCCTTCACCACCTTAAAGTTTACATCGGCCTCCAGCAATGCCAGCCGAATCTGCCGCAAAGCTTCATCTATATCCTTTTCACCAAGCTTCCCTTTGTTGCTCAATCCGTGAAATATCTTGCTTAGTTTTTCGGTCAGAACTTCCAACATGGCTATTTACTATCCTGCTGAGCTACCTTCATCTCGCTGCATGCCTTTGAACCCGTCTTCAAGGTCACTAATTCTTCTAGACTGGCTAAGAAGGAAATGCATAACACCACATAAAAGCCCAATAACGGCAACAGCAAGGGTGACTAAACTAACGCCAACTACAAGAGTGGCATCCATTAACCCTGTCTCGCCATTATATCATAGTTTCACGCTGCTATGAGGCGAATCTACAGCTATGCTAAAATGGCAGGGAAATGATCCCAATCAAGCTTTCCTTGCGAAATTTCATGTGCTACCAAGATAATGTGCCACCCATACCTTTCGAAAGCTTCCATACTGCCTGTCTTTGCGGTGATAATGGCAATGGCAAGTCGGCGCTTATTGATGCTCTCACCTGGGCATTATGGGGAAAGTCAAGAGCCAGGAGTGCTGACGAACTGGTCCACATGGGAAAGAGTGATATGGAGGTGGAGCTCGAATTTGCTGTCGGCAAACAAGTATATCGAGTCATCCGCAAGCACGCGAGATCTGGCTCATTCCGCCCAGGACACACTATATTAGAGCTTCAGATGGCTTCAGATAGGGGCTTTAAGTCTAAGACTGGCAATTCTATCGCGGAAACTCAAAGGGAGATAGAAAATGTCCTACGGCTAGATTACCAGACATTCATCAATAGCGCCCTTTTTCTGCAGGGGCATTCCAATGAGTTCAGTATCAAACAGCCAAGCAAACGTAAGCAAGTGCTGACTGATATTCTTGGATTCTATGTCTATGACCAGCTCCAAGAGCAGGCCAGAAACTCGGCCAGGGAACAGGAAATGGAGGCAACGAGGCTATACAATAGCATTGCCGATATTTCTCAGCAGCTAGGTCTCAAGAATCAATGCCAGGACAACTTAAGCAGAGTGGAGCAAGAGGTGAGCATAATAGAAAGCAAGCGGGAGACCCAAGAAGCTAGAGTTAACCTGTTGCGTGCAGAAAAAGGATCCCTCGAAAACAAACAGCAGCACTTGATAGAGTTGAAAACTCGGCTTCAGAAAGCACGGAAGGAGCTAGCCCATTGGGAGCAGAAAAGCACCGAATATCATAGCAAGCTAGAGCGCTATGAACAATTGATAGCGCAAGGGGCGGCAATAGAGGAAGGATATGCTCAGTTGGTAGAAATCAGAGAGCTTGATGCCGACCTTAACAAGAGGCTATCTCGGCTGCTTGACCTACAACAGGACATCAACGACCTGGAGAGGATTATTGAAGGGGCGAAAAGAGAGCTTGTCACCCAACAAAAGGTAATTCAAAGCCAGATATTGGAGCACGAAGCCCAGCTCGCTAGGTTGCCTCTCTTGGAAAAGGAGCTAAATGAAATATGCCACAGTCTGGCCGAGATAGATAGGTCACAGCAGCAAATGGGCGCCAGAATGGAGCAGAATCAACAACTTCTATCCCAAATCCATCATCTAGAATCCCTTTGTGCTCAATCTGCGGAAGAAGTCAGCACGTTGGAAGAGAAAATAGCTCTATTAGCTCAAAGCGGTGCCCGCTGTCCCTTATGCCAATCTGAGTTGGGAATGGAGGGGCGAGAGCGACTACAAGCAAAGCTCAAGTCGGAAAAGGAAACCGAGACCAACGCTTTACGTGCCAAGCGGGAGGAACTGGAGCAAAAAAGATTGGAATATCAAGCTGCAAACAGCGATCTTGTCCGAAAGGGGGATATCGCCAATGAGGAGCGTATAAGAAGGCAAAGCCAATCAAGCACAGTCGGGAACAAAATCAGTGAAATCAACCAGGCTGGCAGGGAAATAGGCGAAAGACGAGCAGAGCTAAGGCAGATAGCCACTTCCCTAGCTGATGGAGATTACGCCCTCGGCCAGCAGCAAGCTCTTGCAAAGCTCAAGAAAGAGCAAGAGGAGTTAGGCTATGACAGGGAGAGGCACCATCGGGTACGTGAGCAATTGGACAAGCTTCAGAGCTATGAGGAAGATAAGCGTGAGTTGGAGGAAGCAAACCAACTTAGAGATAGGGAAAGAGTAGCGTTAGCCGATGCTAGGCAAGCTATTTCTAACCTTCATTCTGATATCAGCGAATATGCGGAGAAAACACACAAGCTAGAAGCTGAGCTAGCGACTTTGCCTGATATAGCTAGCAAGCTTCTTGAGGCAGAACAGAGCTGCCAGACTCTGGCCCACAACTGGCGTAGCTCGTACGATATGTTGACCCAATTGCGAATGAAGTTACGCCAATACGATGAATTAGAAAACAACAAAAGAAGCTACGAGAGGCTCTGGCATCAGGCTCTTGGGGAAGAACAAATCTACAAAGAGCTGACAGAAGCTTTTGGCAAGAAAGGCATCCAAGCGTTGCTAATTGAGAGGTCTCTTCCTGAAATTGAGGCGGAAGCCAATAGGCTCCTTGGGAAAATGACCGATAATCGCTTAACGCTAAGACTAGCAACTCAGCGTGAAACCAAGAAAGGGGAGAGCATTGAGACTCTTGACATTATGATTGCTGATGAACTGGGCACTCGCGGCTACGAAATGTACAGCGGCGGCGAAGCCTTTCGCATTGATATGGCACTGCGCATCGCTCTATCTAAATTACTGGTAATGAGAGCCGGAGCTTCTCTATCAACCTTGATTATCGACGAAGGCTTCGGCACTCAAGACAGCTCAGGGAGGGAGAAGCTCGTGGAAACCATAAATTCCATTCAGGATGATTTCGACAAGATAATTGTGATAACCCACCTTGAAGAGCTAAGAGATGCCTTTCCTGTACGCATAAATGTGATCAAGACAGCAGGAGGCTCAACAATCTCGTTTGACTAAGATGCCATTGCAATTGACTAAAAGAGGAGGTATCATCAAACGACACAAATGGACCAACTTTGGGCACCCTGGCGAATGGAATACATAGAAAGACCAAGTGAAACGGGATGCATTCTGTGCCAAAAGCCAGGAGAACAGAACGATGAGGCGAACCTAATCCTCTACCGCGGCCAAAGCAATTTCATAATCCTGAACGCTTTCCCCTACAACCCGGGGCATCTAATGATAGCTCCTTACCGCCACACAGCAAAT
>JADFUX010000080.1 GCA_015222255.1 Chloroflexota bacterium | reverse complement strand
TCCATGCCACCTCCTTAGGCTCTATGTATTTGGAGCAAAACAACATTCTATAATATAGTAAATGGCGTGGCCCGATTTGGACAAGCGAATAAGCACTTTAGTTCAGTGGACGTTTGAGTCAAAACATCTGGTAGTGTTCACTGCCGCCGGCATAAGCACCGAATCAGGACTGCCTGACTTTCGAGGACCGGATGGCATTTGGACTCGCTAAGCAAAGGGACTTCCCACAGAAGCTCGCCCCTTTCACTCGGTAGCCCCCAATGAAGGACACATGGCTGTCGCTGAGCTACAGGACTTGGACAAGTTAAGCTTCCTTATATCAGAGAATGTTGTTGGCTCCAGTCTTGTTGTCACTTGAGTCAAGAACAGTTAGAACCTTCAGGAGTCGAGTCTGCTCTAGCAAAAATAGGCCTGGAGTTCTATAAGGGAGGCAAATGCTCCACCTGTCCCATGAGGGAGGAATGCCAGGAGGCCAAAATCCCGTGATCTATGGCCTAGTCTTTCTATGTTGAGACGTTGTTCAGATACAAAGTCATCTTATCTAAGAGCCTACTCACTCCCCAGCCCTTGGCAGCAGAGACGAGCGCTACGTTCTTGCGCGGCAGTACAATTGGTTCTTTAAGATACGGAACAACAGTTAACGCCTCAAGCTCCGTCTCGCTACTCACGGCCAAATCGAGCTTGTTGAATACGGTGATCCTTGGCTTATCCGCTAGTTTCAAATCACGAAGTATTTTCTCTACTGTGCAGCATTGGTTGGCCGCGTTGTGATGCATTATGTCAACCATGTGCAGAAGTAAATTAGCCTCATCAAGTTCCTCCAACGTAGCGCTAAAGGCAGCAACTATTGATGGCGGCAGTTTATGAATGAAGCCGACGGTGTCGGTGATGAGGAATCTCCGTCCACCAGGTAAGGTCAAGGAGCGAGTTATAGGATCAAGGGTAGAAAAGAGCTTGTCTTCCACAGTCACGCTGGCCTTGCTTAGGGCATTAAACAAGGTGCTTTTGCCAGCATTGGTATAGCCCACGAGGGCTACGATTGGCATACCCATCTCCTTGCGTCGTAATCGGTAAAGAGCTCTATGCCGCTTTACATCCTGTATTGCATGCTGGAGCCGATTGATGCGTTTGTCGATGAGGCGGCGGTCGGTCTCCAACTGCGATTCACCGGGACCTCTAGTTCCAATGCCAGCACCAAGCTGCTCAAAATGGCTCCATTGACCCACAAGCCGCGGCAGGAGATATTGATGCTGGGCGAGCTCAACTTGGAGCTGCCCCTCGTGAGTTTGAGCTTGCTTGGCAAATATGTCCAGAATAAGAGCTGTGCGGTCTATGACCTTAACTCCCAATACCTCCTCAAGGTTCCTTTGTTGTCTTGGTGACAGCTCGTCATCGAAAATCGCCGTATCATATTGAGTTTGCTCCCTGAGACTAATCAGCTCCTCAACTTTCCCCTTGCCTATATAATACGCACGCGAAGGCGAGTGTAGTTTCTGAGAGAGCGTGCTCACCACCTCTGCACCTGCCGTCCTGGCTAGATACGACAATTCCTGCAAGGAATCATCTATGGACCACTCACGGTTGGGGGCTTTGTTCTCTACACCTACTAGAACGGCCTGCTCTGCCTTAGCTTCGGTGACGAAGACCTTTCGCTTTATTTGTCCCTCCTATACCAAGCCAGTAGGCGATCTATTCCCTGCTCCAGGCGGTTATCAGGGAGCGTCAAGGAGAATCTAACATAACCTTCTCCTTCCTTCCCGTAACTACTTCCCGGGGTGACAGCTATCCCAGTTTCGGCAAGCAGCTTCTTCGTGAAATCTACAGAAGTGTAACCTTGGGGAACTTTGGCCCAGATATAGAAGCCGGCTTTGGGCACCTTCGCTCTTAGCCCAATTCTGTTCAGGGCTTCCGCCAGTCTATCTCGGCGCCTTTGCAAAACAACGTTATGCTCAACAATGCAATCTTGAGGGCCACGCAAGGCTTCAATGGCAGCCTGCTGAATTGCCTGGGGAACGCCCGAATCCAGATTGGACTTCACTCGAAATAGGGCATCTATCATCTCAGCATTGCCTACCACCATCCCAATGCGCCATCCAGTCATATGATAGGTCTTAGATAGGGAGTGGAATTCTACGCCGACTTCCCTCGCTTCGGATGCCTGCATAAAGCTTGGCGGATGGTAACCGTCGAAGGCAACCTCGGTATATGCAGCGTCGTGGCAGACTGCCAAATTATGCCTTTGGGAAAAGTGAACTGCTTTTTCGAAGAAATCGAGGCCCGCCGTAGCCCCGGTAGGATTGTTGGGATAATTTAGCCACATAAGCTTCGCTTTGTCGGCTGTCTCTCCGGGGATAGCATCAAGATCAGGCAAGAAATCATTTTCCTCTTTCAATGGCACAGAGTAGCTCTCACCACCAGCTAGTATGGTACTCACAGAATAGACCGGGTATCCGGGGTCAGTCACCAAAGCTATGTCGCCAGGCTCGATAAAGCATAAAGCCATATGACCAATTCCTTCCTTAGACCCGATGAGAGGCAGCACTTCCCTATCTGGATTCAGAATAACTCCGAACCTCTTCTCATACCACTCGGCAATAGCCCGGCGAAGCCCTTCCGTGCCGCCAGTCTCAGGATACTTATGATTAGACGGATCATGCGCTGCCTGGCACATAGACTCAATAATGTGGGATGGCGTAGGTGAGTCGGGGTCGCCGATGGCGAAGCTAATGATGTCCTCTCCTTTAGCCCGCAGTTCAGCGATCTTCTGATTTATGTCCACAAAAAGGTAGGGAGGCAATCTATCCAGTCGTTTAGCTAGTTGCATGTAATTCCTTCTTCTGAATCCACTTCTCCTCTTCGGGCATTAGCAATAGTACATCAATGGGGCCACCTACATTTTTTGCTCTTGCCTGGAACTGCATAGTATCGATAGTAGTTCTCACGGCATAAATGGCAAAATCGATGGCATCCTGAACATTCATACTATCGTATATGATTGGGAAACGAGGAGCAGCTATTGGTTTGTTATCAGGTCCCAGCAGTTGATAAGGTTTTAGTATCGTGGAAATGACATCGCTCTGCCCTCCCCAGGAACAACCGTATTTGACTTGGTTAGCGGCTGGGTCGAGGTTCACTCTATTTCTCTCATTCCTCCCTATGTGACAAGCATATACGTGAGGGATGCTTACTCCTTTCTCCTTCTTAAAGCCGGCCACGTGGAAAGCAGTATCTGCATCGGGCGACTTCTCCTTGAAGTATGATATGAGCTTATCAAGCACTTTATCTATGGGATCATTGTCACCCAGCCTTTCCTCCTCCAGTCGCTTGATATTGCTTTCTATCTGAACCTTCCCTATAAGGGTGTTGCCATACACTGATATTCCTACCCTTTGCTTCCTTAGCAGAAACGTCTTATAAGTAAAATCCGAGGCTATGGTCTGCACGGGTGGCAGTTTCTTACCGTCAGGAGTCTGGCCAGTAACGGTAATGGATTGACGACTATCCGAGGCCATAACAATAGCTTCAGGCACATAAACAGTAATTACAAATGACATTTCCTAAGTCCCCCTCAAGTTTGCGATTCTCCGGCAAAGACTTCCTCTACCGGGCCAGAAAGCAGTACCTCCCCTACCCTATCCCAAAACACAGTCACAATTCCACCTGGAAACGTTATGTCAACTTCCTCGGCTACACAATTAAGTAATCGACCAGCAACGGCTATAGC
>JADFUX010000079.1 GCA_015222255.1 Chloroflexota bacterium | reverse complement strand
CTGAAGGAGCTAAGCCACAGGAACAGAGATTTGGCCATACAAGTAGATACAAACGCATCCATACTGACCAAAGATTATATAGATGAACTCTACTATTGCGGCGTGACACATATTTCCCCGGACATAAAGGCAGCTAGTGTGGAAAGCTTCATGAGCATAACTGGCGTGGAAGACAGGCAGCTCGCCCAATTCTATCTAGACACGTCCTGGGAGGCCGTGAAACACATAATCAATGAGTACACCGGGAAGCTATTCTATGTAGTAGCCATCCCCTATCATCCCAGGCTAAACAGCTTGGAGGAGGTTCACAAGATAGGGCAAAGGCTGGCTTCCCTGAATAGAGACATTGACGTGAATTTGGTTGAATACCATCCTGCGTTCAAGGCGAGAGGGATACCCCGGGTATCAAAGGAGCTGGTACAAATGGCGGTGAACCTGCTCTACGATGCGGGACTAAGAAATGTATGGCTTCAAGGGTCAGAAGATGCTCCCAGCCCTCTAGCCCCTGAAGATCTTATAGACAATCTATGTTTGAAAGGAGGTGAGTCTATGAGCTGAACCGAGTATGGCGGAGAAACAGGGAGAATGGGCGACTATATTAGAGGAGGTACACAATGGTTTATGCGTTTCTAGTTCTGGCGGCTCTTTTCCTCTTTACCTTGGGGATCTTTTGTCTGGGCAAGATTGCGGCACCAAAGGGAGTAGGTGTACTTGGAGTGCTCACTGGCATTACCGGCACCATCATGGTTCTCTATTTAGCATTTACGGATGGACTGGCCGCGTTTGGCCCCACAGTATCCTTTGCCGTCGCGTCCGGTGCCTTCTGTTTTACCATCCTATGGACCCTGGCCGGATTTGAGGTTCTTCTCGGCGGAGACTTTAAGGCTACTGGATGGTTCAGCCTGCTTGGAGGGCTTTTTGCTTTTCTCATTGGTTTGGGCTGGTTCGGTGTGCTCGGCACGACGTTGCCCACGCTTCCCCAGTTCGGCGTTTGGTTCATGATCTGGGCAGTAGCCTTCTGGACGGTTTTCGCCGTTTTTGGCCTAGGCAAGGTGGGCGCTATGAAGTTCCTTGGCTGGTGGCTTATTATCCCCACTGTATTGTTCACTCTGGTTTATCCCATAATAGCGTACACTAACCTTGGTCAGATCGCGCCCTGGTAAGGGGAAGGAATTCCAAATCCAGAAGCGGGACAGAGGCCCAAGATCATATGCAGAAGAGGGCTGGGAAGCAAACAGCGGAGTGATGAAAGGGAACAAAAGAAGCTGGCCTATCCAGGTAAGGCCAGCTTCTTTTGATATGTCCCAGCGATGATAGTCGAACCCTGAAAGATTGCTAACGCGACTCTTCCTACTTAGTATGTTAGAAGCCGGCGCAATCAGGGAATAGACAGTTTCGGGTATACATGAAGTCGTACATGAGGTAGCCAGCGTATTGGTGCTGTCATGGGAATTTCCCATACCACGACGGAAGGAGTGAATTGATATGATTTAGGACACTGTTGGCCCTCTCAAATGTGAATACTAGCCTTCTGCTACTTTAGCCATTCCGCTCAGAGGGCCAGTTGATGGCCAGGCTAAGATATCGGTCGCCTTCTCGCAGCATGAGGCGCCGCGCTACCAATTCGTCAAGACAACGACGCAACGAAGTGTCACCGGAATATTCTTTGCTCCTCTGTTCACGAATCTCATTTGCCAACGCCTCGAACTGTCGGCTCGCGTCGCAAGCCAAATAGGCCATAGCCATCTCTCCCTCCAGTTCCACCTGATGGCTTAGTCGACAGGGTCTAGTATCGTAAACAACAATCTTCCCCCCGGGCTGCCACTGAAAAGACAACAAGGGTGGTTCGCCTTGCTCCCAACACTGCTTCCAAGCCTGTACTCCCTGCTTCAGAGGAGCCATATAGGTAGCGATATCATCTTTGCCGTCGAAATCATAATCGAAAAAGCAGGCTAGCTCATCTAGGTCTTCCTGCGCAAAAGGATAAACCGCCTGGTAGCCAGCATGAGCCCTGATATCTCTCAGTCCCCACTCCTGGCTCTGCTCAAAGAGGGGGCTGAACCGCACCAATAACACCTGACTTACACCCATTGGTGGGCACAAATGGACAATCAGCGGGATAAGCAAAGCCATGCGGCGATAGGCTTCGGCATTCTCCCCAGGAAATCCGTAGAGGAGATTCCAGGTAGGATACACATCATATTCCCGCGCCCACTTGAGAAATTGTACGTTTTGCAAAAGCGTAATCCCCTTGCGCATATGAGCTAGTATCTCGGTGTCCAGACTCTCAATCCCTGGTTGAAATAGTTTCACACCAGCGGACTTCAACATACGCACCTGCTCTCTATTCAGGTTAGCCTTAGAACCAAGAAACAGCTCCTCCACGCCCCCCCAGTTAGCTAACGCGGGCAACAGGGTTTTGAAGAACCTCATATCCAGGATAGAATCGGTTAGTATCACTTTGTCAACCTCATAGCGCTCAGTCAATGCCCTGGTCTCAGCCTCGGCGCGCTGGGCACTCTTGGGACGAAAGTCCAGTGTTCTGCGGTTCAAGCCACAGAAAACACATTGTGACTTCTTCCCCCACCAGCACCCCCGAGAAAATTCAAGGGAAAGAGCGGCGAAAGGCCGATACGCCGGCGCCCATCTTCCTAAAGTGGTGAAATAATCATCAAAATCGGGATAGGGGAGGCTATCCATTTCAGGTGACTGGCCGCAGCTCTGCTCGATAATCTCACCGTCACGGCGATAGGCAACCCCTGGAATCCCTTCCGGTGGCCTACCAGCGAACCACTGGACTACAGCCTCGGGAAAGGACAGGTCGGCCTCTCCGTTGAACACCCAATCCACAAATGGAAATAGCCGGAGCAGCGCCTTCCCCATGCCCTCCTCGCAGTTCGCCCCCCCAAACGCGATTATCTTCTCCGGCCAGCGTTGCTTAATACGACGCGCCAGAGCCAGAGAGGCTACATGCTGGCTAAATACCGAGGTGAATCCCACAACGCCGTAATCATCCCAATTGACCTTATCCGTACACTCCCGGATAAATGGCCCCGCCATTGAGCGTAGACCAGTGAGGCTGTTGCGGAAGGCTTCTAGCTTCAATCCTTCTGGCAGCAGAGGAGCATCAAGAGCATCAACCCTCCCTCCATCCGATTGGGCCCACTTCTCCCCAAACAACTCTTCGCCAAACACCCACTCCCCAATTATCATGAGGTCGGCAATCCCCTCGCAGATGTCAGGGCAACCGGTGTACCCTTGAAAGACAATATTCAAGTAGCGGATGTCACAAGGGATCCCTTTCTTTTGTACGAGGGGCTTCAAGACGCTCAACGCTGGAGAGGGATATCGAACGCTAGCGAATGGCATACTGACCAAAGCTACCCGTCTCGTCATGCCCGTATTAGCGATCCATATTCTGCCAACTCACACCATGTTCACCGACTGAGAACTCGTAGTTACCCGCCGGGGGGCCGTCTCAACCCTATGACGGCATGATCGGCACAATCCTTCAATCATCGTGGCGCGTAGCGCAAATCATAGCCCTACGAATGACTGAAGGTCAAGCCCTGCTGACAAGGGTAGCTATGAGCGTTTTGGCTTTCTCAAGGAAGCTGGCAGTTTCCACTGGCGAGACCAAGGCTGCCATTCACCTCCCCAATGTCAACGGTAAGTCGATCCAGTTCGTCCCTTTCCTCTCCATCCCTCCTCAAGTTCCGCCAGTGCCTGTCAATAAGATTTCTGAGCTTCTTGTCAGTCCTGCTGGAAGGCAATTATGTCCCTGTTATTGGACAGCTTCTTCCGTGAACTAACGACCGTTCCTCTGGTTAGACATGAGGAGGTTCAGTTCGCCTTGTTAAGGCAGACAGTGCACCGAGCGTAATTTGCGGTTTCAATTCGATTGTGCTATATTTCGAGCGAGGGGAATAAACTTCAGCTAAGTGGGTGGGAAGCCCACTTTTTAGCAAAATTTGGGGGCAGATCATCAGGCCGATGAAGACAGAGTTCATGGCAGCTATCACTCAGCTTTCGGCTGAGAGGCGATTGCCCAAAGGAGTGATTCTGAGCGCGCTGGAATCAGCGCTTGTCTCAGCATACAAGAAAGATTCCTTTTCGCCGGAGCAAGAGATTTCTGTCAAGATTGACCCTGAAACCGGCGGGGTCAAAGTCTATCTTCAAAAGGTGGTAGCCGAGTCAGTTGCCAACCCCTATCGAGAAATCTCCCTGGCTGAGGCTCAGAACTTTCAAGGTGGAGTTCAGGTTGGCGAGATTGTAGAGATGGAATCCACACCAAGAAATGCCGGGCGCATCGCTGCTCAAACAGCAAAACAGGTTATTTTGCAGAGGTTGCGCGAGGCCGAGCACCATGCTACCTATGAGGACTTTGCTCGCAAGGAAGGAGAAATCGTTACTGGGACCATCCAGTTTATTGAACCTAAACAAATTCGTGTTGGACTGGGCAGGGCAGAAGGGATTCTACCCTTTGAGGAGCAAGTGTCTAGTGAGCGCTATCGCTTCGGGCAGCGGCTTAAATTCTACGTTGTAGAGATAGTTCATGGCGGCAGAGGACCTCAAGTAATACTGTCTCGATCTCATCGCAACCTACTACGCAGACTGTTCGAATTAGAAATTCCCGAAATTAGTAATGGTGTTGTCGAGTTGAAAGCAGTAGCTCGGGAAGCAGGATATCGGAGTAAGGTGGCAGTGGCAACAGCCCAAGAAGGGATTGACCCGGTGGGTTGTTGTATTGGACCACGAGGGATCCGGATACAAACTATCATGAACGAGCTAAACAATGAGAAGATAGATGTAATTCAATGGGATAGTGACCCCAAGATATTCATCCGGAATGCCCTTGGCCCAGCAGAGGTGGCAAGCATTGAACTCATCGAAAATACAGCTACAGTAGTTGTTCCCGATAATCAGTTATCTCTGGCCATTGGTCGGGAGGGCCAAAACGCCAGGCTAGCGGCAAAACTTAGCAATTGCCGAATTGATATTAAGAGTGCGTCCGCTGCCGATGCGGAAAAGGCAAGACTGGAGAGTATTTCCCCTGCTGCGGTAGAGAAGACGAGTTCAGAGCAAGCCGTAATTGAAGAACCGCAGCCAGTAAGTGAATTGCCTTGTGCTCCAAGTGAGCCTCAAGCGGTGGAGCCACCGATTGAGAGCAAAGACGAGGAGCCAGCTACCGCCCTAGCCTATTCAGAGGTTCTGTTTCAGCCGCCAGAGGAAAAGCCACAGATTCGCTTCGCTGAGGACCTTCGACCAAGCATGTCAAAAGAAGCAAAGTCGAGCAGGGGAAAGGAGTCGAAGCCGAAGGGAAGCAAAGGTAAGACCAAGACCTACAAAAGACAAGAGAGTGGCGTCGAGGATGGCATTGAAGGGTAGACATATACCTGAGCGTACTTGCATTGCCTGTCGGCAGAGTAGAGAGAAGAAACACTTAATTCGCTTAGTGCATACTAAGGATGGAGTTGTTGAAGTGGACCTATCTGCCCAGAAACCGGGGAGGGGTGCTTACCTGTGTCCCAAAAGGGATTGCTGGGAACTGGGGCTAAGGGGCAGTCGTTTGGAATATGCTTTAAGGGTGAAACTTACCCGCGATAATCGTCAAGCCCTAATGAGCTACGCTGGTGAGTTGCCTAGGGGAGATTAGATTTGGCTGATCAAAAAGGAGAGACCACGACGGCAGCCCTGCCCAAAATCGGGCTTCCATCCTACATGACGGTAAAGCAATTAGCTCATTTGTTGAATGCAGAGCCGGTCAAGGTTATCAAGCAGTTCATGCGAAAGGGCATGATGGTGAATATTAACCAAGTTGTTGATTTTGCTACCGCAGCAACGGTAGTGGCTGACTTTGGTTATGCGGCCGAGCAGAAAAAACCAGCTCGCCCCATTCATCGCCCCCACAAGAAGGAGGGGAAAAGGGGATTACAAGCTCGCCCCCCGGTAATTACTGTTATGGGACATGTTGATCATGGCAAGACGACTCTTCTCGATTCCATCAGGCAAACAAAAGTAACTGCCACTGAGGCAGGAGCTATTACCCAACATATTGGTGCTTATCAAGCAGAGTTACATGAGCGCAGGGTCACTTTCCTCGATACACCTGGACATGAGGCTTTTACTGCTATGCGAGCCCACGGGGCACAGGTAACTGATATTGTTATTCTAGTAGTCGCTGCTGATGACGGTGTTATGCCTCAGACCGTGGAAGCTATAGATCACGCTCGAGCTGCCAGGGTGCCCATACTAGTTGCTATCAACAAGATTGATAAACCCAATGCCAATCCTGACAGGGTAAAACAACAGCTTGCCGAATTAGGTCTGTTGCCAGAGGAGTGGGGCGGTGAGGTGATTTGTGTTCCTATCTCAGCTAAGAAAGGACAGGGTATTTCAGACTTGTTAGAGAATCTTCTGCTTGTTGCTGAAATGCTAGAGCTAAAAGCTGTCCCTAATCACAAAGCGGAAGGAGTAGTGATTGAGGCTAAGCTAGATAAGAGCAAGGGCCATCTAGCTACTCTCCTGGTTCAGAAAGGTACTCTCAGGGTAGGCGATGCCTTGGTGATCGGAGATACTCAAGGCAAAATCAAAGCCTTATTTGATTATACGGGCAAGCAAATTAGAAAAGCTGAGCCTGCAACTCCTGTGGAGGTCCTAGGGATAAGCGGTGTGCCGCTAGCAGGAGACAATTTCATGGTCGTTGCTGACGAACATGAGGCGCGAAGGCTGCTGGAGAAACGAGGAATCAAACGCACTCCCGCAGCTTTAAGCTTGAGCGCCATTTCCAAGGGGATAAGCAGTGGCCAGATAAAAGAACTCAACATAATTCTGAAAACCGATGTCCAAGGTAGCATCGAACCCATAAGACAGTCTCTAGAGCAGTTGAGCACCGAAGACGTGAAGGTTAGTGTTATCCATGCAGCTAGTGGTAGTATTACCGACAGCGATATGCTCCTTGCTTCAGCTTCTAAAGCCATTGTTATCGGTTTTAATGTCAGCACAGCGCCTGGAGCAAAGCAGCTGGCTGAACGAGAGCAAGTGAGTATTCACCACTACAATGTAATCTACCGCCTAGTGGAGGACGTGGATGAAGTATTGAAAGGAATGCTTGAGCCGACTTATATCGAAGTAGTAGCAGGACGTGCTGAGGTACGAGCTGTTTTCCCCATATCCGGGAAGGGCAATATTGCTGGAGCTTACGTTAGGGAGGGCAAGGTATGGCGAGACGCTCCAGCCAAGATCCTGCGGCGAGGCAAAGTGATCTATGAATCTCGAGTCTCCAGTTTGAAACGTTTCAAGGAGAACGTTAGAGAGTTGTCCGCTGGTCTTGAATGCGGGATAGGCGTAGCGGGTTTCACGGATTTCCAGATTGGCGACACTATTGAGTTCTATCGGCAGGAAAAGGCACCTTAAGCTATTCCTTCGCTTCAGCCTTTATCCACTTCTTGTTCTGTCTTAAATCCGCCGACTTAGGTGAGGGTGAGATGGCTCGACGTAATGCACGGATGAACAGCTTGCTTAAACGGGAGATCAGCGAATTGCTTGAGCGCACAGTCAACGACCCCAGGCTGTGCGGGGTTATTTCGGTGACCGATGTTTCGGTTTCGCCCGACCTTGAGCATGCTAAGGTATTTGTCAGCATCCTGGGAAGTGAAGCTGATAAGCGGGAGGCACTAAAGGGTTTTAGCGCCGCCTCAGGGTTTTTGCGCAAGGAATTGGCATCGCGCCTAACTTTGAAATATGTTCCAAAACTCAGTTTCTATTGTGACGATTCCATCGAACGCGGGGCTAAGTTACTCAAGCTAATTGAGCAAGTGGAGGGTTCCAGTTACAAAAGCGAAAATAACTAGCCAATAGGTATTGACATTCCCATGATATTCAAGTAAACATATATCTAAGGAGGTACAAATGCAAGCATACTGTTTCAAGTGTCGGAAGAAGGTAGATATCAAGAATGCACAGCCTGTCACTCTTAAGAATGGGAGGCCAGCAGTTCAGGGAGTTTGCTCTGTGTGCGGGACTAAAGTATATAGGATCGGCAAGGCTTAGTTCCCAAAAAGGCTAGGCGGGGCTGACGTCAGCCCCGCTGAGCTGTTTTCGAGCTGGAGCAAGGGGTTAGCAGCCAGAGTATTGCTGATAGCCAACACAATACCAACAGCTTAAGCCATCATCTGCGGATTCCTGTGGCGTCCAGTGTTCGGATATCCTGACAGAAGTTAATGTGGAAAAGGAGAGCAACAAGTTATGGGAACCATAAATGTAGCCATCATAGGTGTAGGTAATTGCGCTTCGTCATTAGTCCAGGGCGTTCACTATTACAAAGATGCTAGGGAGGATGAATTTGTTCCTGGTTTAATGCATGTCAATCTCGGAGGATATCATGTAGCTGATATCCATTTCGTAGCCGCATTTGATATAGACATAAACAAAGTGGGGAAAGATCTAGCGGACGCTATTTATACCCCACCCAACAACACCTTCAAGTTTTGTGATGTGCCCCAAACCGGCATCCGAGTTGAGCGTGGCATGACCCATGACGGATTGGGCAAATATCTGTCCCAAATCATAACCAAGGCGCCGGGGCAGACTGCTGATATCGTAGGTATTCTTAAGGAGACAGAAGCCGACGTGGTGCTTAATTATTTGCCGGTAGGGAGTGAAGAAGCAACCAAGTGGTATGCAGAGCAAGTGATAGCAGCCGGCTGCGGCTTTATCAATTGCATACCGGTCTTCACTGCTCGCGAGCACTATTGGCAGAACCGATTTGCCGCCAAGGGACTGCCTGTCATTGGCGACGACATCAAGTCTCAGGTTGGTGCTACGATTGCTCATCGTGTATTAACCAGACTTTTTCGTGACCGTGGCGTTAAATTAGAGAGAACTTACCAATTGAACTTTGGTGGCAATACTGACTTCTATAACATGTTGGAACGGGAAAGATTGGAGTCCAAGAAGGTTTCTAAGACTAATGCTGTTACCTCGCAGTTAGACTATGAAATCGGGGCTGATAACATCCACGTTGGCCCTAGCGACTACGTGCCTTGGCTGGCTGACCGCAAATTCTGCCACATAAGAATGGAAGGACGTACCTTCGGGGATGTCCCACTGAACCTGGAGATGAAGCTGGAGGTATGGGATAGTCCTAATTCAGCCGGAGTAGTAATTGATGCCATAAGGTGCTGCAAACTGGCCCTGGAACGCGGCTTAAGCGGAGCCATAGTAGCACCATCAGCTTATTTCATGAAATCCCCGCCAATCCAGTATTCCGATGATGAAGCTCGCCTCAAAACCGAGGCATTCATCACAGGACAGGAGCAAGAGGGCCCAGTTTCATTGCCTGAACCACAGTTGGTTGAGATCAGGGGCTAAACCAAAGGAAGATAGCTGGGCAAACATGGCTCAGAAGCAACCGATTATTATGTTACCTTACTTCGTGAGGCCAAACTAGGTCTGATGCGTTTAGGTGACTCCAATGGTAACACTAGTGGTGACAACAGGTTTTGGCTCAATGGATTTATACTCTCAGCAGCTTTCTGAGAAGCTGGATCTCCCCAAGGTCTATACGGACATTTATCAGCACATCCGCAACAGGTCTAATATCTCCTGGTTCT
>JADFUX010000078.1 GCA_015222255.1 Chloroflexota bacterium | reverse complement strand
TCAAGATTGGGTCCAATAGTTCATACGGCGGCAAAGTATCAGTATCTTTCTGGCGAGGTCTTAGTTCAGCCGATGGCGCTTTGGCCAAAACACTAGATGGGATGACCTCTTTCCCTGCTTGAGCATTCTTGTATCCGGCCAATTCATAAACCGTCGTCTTAGGCACATCCTTAAGGGGAATAAATCCTCCAGCCATATCACCGTAAAGAGTAGTGTAGCCTGTAGCTGTCTCACTTTTGTTGCTGCAAGCGAGCACTAACCAGCCAAACTTGTTGGATAAAGCAAAGAGAACGTTACCTCTAATCCTTGCTTGGATGTTCTCTTCAGTCACATCTGGTTCGGTATCTTTGAAAGATTCCGCCAGTGTTTTCAGATATGAGCCAAAAGCCTTTTCAATAGGTATTACCTTGACTTCTATTCCTAGATTCCGTCCTAATGCTTCGGCATCTGACTTGCTGCCAGGTGATGAGTAGCGAGAGGGCATGGAAACACCGATGACGTTGCTAGCTCCCAGGGCATCTACTGCTAGAACAGCTACCAGACTTGAGTCAACCCCGCCGGATAAACCAATAACTACCTTGTTGAACCCGTTCTTGTGCACATAGTCTCTGGTACCAAGGACAAGAGCTTGGTATATCTCTGCCAGCTCGTCTAGTCTTTCAACTTGCCTCGGTGGCAAAGGCGGCTTGGCTGCAGTCGGATAGTCATCCAGTACTTCTATCTTGGTAGCCCGTTGTAGTTCGCCTTTAAGCCACGGCGCCTCTTTCCTCCTTCGAGGGTCGTGAAGATGTGAGCGGAACACCGATTCCATATTCAAATCAGCTACTATGAGGTCCTCCTCAAACTGTCTTCCTCGAGCAATGACTTCTCCCTTTTCGTTAATAATCAAGCTATTGCCGTCAAAAACCAATCCATCTTGCCCACCAACCAAATTGTTATGGGCAACAATAGCCACGTTATCACTTGCTCTAGTAGCCAGCATCCTCTCTCTGAAGTATCCCCTTCCTGCATGGTACGGTGAGGCACTTATGTTAACCAGCACTCTAGCTCCGGCATAAGCTTGTAGCGTTGCCGGTCCAGTTTCATACCACATGTCCTCACAGATGGTTACACCTATACCAATGCCATAAATGATGAATACAGGACACTCAGTTCCTGCTTGGAAATACCTATTTTCATCGAACACACCATAATTGGGCAAATAGACCTTATGGTAAATGCCCGCCAATTTGTTGCCATAGACCACCGCAGCAGCGTTGTATGTATCGCCATCGCTATCGACGAAGCCCACCACTACCGCCATATCTGAGGAGCGTCCTATTATCTCTTCTAGGCACTCCCGATTTTGCTTGATGAAATGCGGCTTGAGCAACAAATCCTCCGGAGGGTAGCCAGTTATGGCTAATTCCGGAAAGGTCAACAGGTCGACTCCAAGCGACCTCGCCTCATTAATGAACTGGACTATTTTCCTGGTGTTGGCGCTCAAATCGCCCACAGTAGGGTTTATCTGAGCCATTCCAATTCTGATGGTGTGCAACTTGCCTCCTCGGTATTGGAAGAAATATTATAGCAGACATTGATGGGCATTTACGCCACCGAGGTCACCTTGAGAGGATTGACAGCTAGATATAGTTATGCCAAAATTATGCGGTAAAAGGTTGCTGTAGTCCTATACATCAGAAGGAAATTTGCTAAGTCAACAGCCCCAAGAAGTAGAACGCAAGGTAATCGCCATCCTCAGAGCTCTAAGCCAGTCCAGCGAGCCTCTTGGCGCTAGAGTCATTTCCCACCATTTGCAGAACTATGGCATCGAGCTAGGTGAACGTGCTGTTAGATACCATCTCAAGCTAATGGATGAGCGTGGCTTTACACAGAGTGTGGGAAGGGATGGGAGGTTGATTACACAGTCAGGTCTGGAGGAGTTGGAAAGTGCGCTGGTCAGCGATAAGGTTGGCTTCATGGCTTCCAAGATTGAGATTCTGGCCTATCAAACGGACTTTGACATAGACAACCGTCGGGGCAAAGTCCCTGTTAACATTTCGTTTTTCCCTGAGGAGAGATTTAAGCAGGCCATCGAAGCCATGAAGGATACTTTCCAAGCTGGCATTTGCGCCAGTGAACTGGTGGCTATAGCTCGCCAGGGTGAAAGGCTGGGCGGCATCATTGTGCCGCAAGGTAAAGTAGGCTTAGCCACTGTTTGCAGCATCATAATCAACGGCGCCTTACTCAAGGCTGGCATTCCCATGGATTCCAAATTCGGTGGCATTCTTCAAATCAAGAATCACAAGCCTTTGCGCTTTGTGGAACTCATTCGATATTCAGGGTCGTCTTTAGACCCTTCGGAGATATTCATTACCAATAAGATGACCAGCGTTGGGCGGGTGGCTAGCGATGGAGAAGGAAGGATACTGGCCAATTTTCGGGAAATACCTGCTCCGTGCCAAGCCACGGCAGAAAAGGTCATTGCCGGCCTAAGACAAGCAGGGCTAGGAGGGCTGATCATGATTGGCGAGGTGAGCAAATCGGTGTGTGAGGTTCCCGTAGAGGTGAATAAAGTGGGGATGATACTCGTGGGCGGGCTTAATCCTGTGGCTGCTGCTGTTGAATCTGGCATAGAAGTGGAAAACCGAGCCATGAGTGCCGTTATGGAATATCAAGATTTGATTAAATTCTGGGAGCTGTGAAATGGAAACGATAAGAATCATACCTTGTCTAGATGTAAAGGACGGCAGAGTAGTCAAGGGGATAAACTTCGTAAATCTCAGGGATGCCCGAGACCCGGTAGAGGCGGCAGAGGCTTATTGCCGAGAGGGCGCTGATGAGTTGGTCTTTCTGGACATTGCCGCTACTGTCGAGGATAGAGGAACAAGGCTAGAATGGGTCAAGAAGGTAGCTGATAAGGTGACTATTCCCTTTGCTGTTGGCGGAGGAATTAGAAATGTTCAAGATATGAAAGCCTTGTTTGATCTCGGCGTAGACAAGGTTTCTATAAATACCGCTGCTGTGAGGAATCCCGAGCTTATAGCCGAAGCTTCAAGGGAGTTCACAAAGAAGAGACTCGTAGTAGCTATAGATGGGCGGAAGAACGCACCTGGAAGTGGTCTGCCACGACTGGAGGTGGTAGTCAAAAGTGGCAGCGAAGCTACCGTCATAGATGTTGTAGAGTGGGCAATAAAGGTAGAGAGGCTTGGCGCTGGAGGGATTCTACTCACCAGCAAGGATGCCGATGGCACCAAAGAGGGCTACGATCTGGAGATGACCAAAGCTGTAGCTGAAGCTGTCAGCATTCCAGTCACTGCCTCTGGAGGAGCAGGGAAGCTGGAACATTTCTACGAAGGAGTGGCTATAGGCAAAGCTTCAGCCGTCCTAGCAGCTTCTGTATTCCACTTTGGTGAAATCTCCATTAAGGAAGTGAAGGAGTATCTCAAGGCCAAAGGGCTGACGGTAGAAATGTGAGCGACTTCGGCAAAGTGCTCAGAGAGCAAGAATTGTAATAGACAAGGAGGTCAGTACTATGAACCTAAGACGCCCAAATGCCAATGAAGCAACAGGAACGCTTAATCGCTCGAGGAGCGTTGTCCCCATGTCTGGGCTTTGCACAACATGCCTTGACGGGTGTATGGGGCGTTGTGAGGCTTGGTTGTCTTCGTTTCGGGGCCGCGAGGTTATCTACCCGGGACCATACCCAGAGACAATTGCTGGGGCAGACAAGGACTACCCGGTTGATTACTCACACATTAATATTCAAGGGTATGCGGTTGGAGCAAGGGGCCTGCCAGAAGGGATTGAAGCTGGCCCTGATACGGCACTATTCCCCAATGTTAATACTGAGACGGAATATGGTTGGGATGAAAAGGTCAAGATGCGGTTGCCTGTTTTCACAGGCGCGTTAGGTTCCACGGAAATAGCCCGGGTAAACTGGGAGCACTTTGCTATTGGAGCTGCTATTGCAGGTATTACACTGGTATGTGGTGAGAACGTATGTGGAATCGACCCCAAACTCGAATTGGATGGTAATGGTAAGGTTAAAGAATCTCCAGAGATGGATCGCCGCATACAGACCTACAGGAAGTATCATGAGGGTTACGGGGAAATCCTCATCCAGATGAATGTGGAAGACACGAGATTTGGTGTAGCTGAATACGTATTGAAAAAACATAACATTGATACCATTGAGCTAAAATGGGGACAGGGCGCGAAGTGTATCGGTGGTGAGATAAGGGTTACTTCGATCGATAGAGCACTTCAACTCAGGAAAAGAGGCTATATCGTTACGCCTGATCCAACACATTCCGACGTTCAAGCGGCACACAAGGTCGGCGCGATTAAAGAATTTGAGCGTCATTCTCGTTTGGGTTTTGTGACCAAGGAAGCGTTCTTGGAGGAAGTAGAGCGTCTTCGCAAACTTGGATTCAGGAGAATCACACTTAAGACAGGAGCTTATTCTGCAACAGAACTTGCCATGGCGTTGCGCTATGGTTCGGAAGCGAAGATTGACCTTATTACTATGGATGGCGCTCCCGGCGGAACGGGAATGAGCCCATGGTCGATGATGAACGAGTGGGGCGTTCCAACTTTCTACCTACAGTCTCTTGCCTATCAGTTTGCTGAAAAGCTTACCAGTAAGGGACTAAGGGTTCCGGACCTCGCCATGGCCGGGGGGTTCTCCGACGAGGCTGGTGTGTTCAAGGCAATTGCTATGGGGGCCCCTTACGTGAAGGCGGTTTGCATGGGTAGGGCATTGATGATTCCGGGCATGGTCGGGAAGAATATCGGGCACTGGATCGAGCAGAACAAGTTGCCAAAGACAGTCTCGAAGTATGGAACTACCCGGGAAGAAATCTTCGTTACCTATGACACGTTGAAGGAGAAGTATGGGAAGGAAATTGAGAACATACCGCTGGGCGCGGTCGGTATCTATACATTTTCCCAGAAGATTAGAACCGGACTACAACAGTTTATGGCCGGCAGCAGGAACTTTAGAATTTCCACGATTTCCCGCAAGGACGTTATGGCATTGACGGAGGAGGCAGCAAAGATTTCCGGTATCGCGTATATTATGGATGCTTATAAGGAAGAGGCAGAGAAGATCTTAGGCTAAGGGAGCAGAAGCGCTGGATTTGATTCGCCCGCAACATCGCCTTTGACCTTCACGCCTGACTGCTTGTCCTGCAGACAGCATCAGAATCGCCGCCAAGAATAACAACACTCGTTGCGACACAGACAAATGAAACAGAGGGGGATTTGCCGCATGACACATATCACTCGGAGTGGGGACGAAGTTCTTGAAATGAAGGGGCTTGGACTTCCTTCAGAATGGACTAAGGCCCACGCTGGCTCACAGGAAGTAGCACTCTAATGGCTGGAATAGCAGGTACCACCTCAAAGAACAGAGGAGCAGTGGAGGTCATGCTCTCCCGACTCAAGCACCGTGGTCCGGCGCGCACGTGGATAGAGGAAGGCGATATGGCCATCCTGGGCTGTTGTCTGCTTACCTCGGAGGCTGAGGCAGCGGCTAGAGTCCATGCCAGAACTGGAGAAGGCGCTGTCGTCCTCGACGGTCACCTTTTTGAGGGAGAAGAATCGCTCACCCATGCTGCTGAAGCTCTGCTCCGCGGCTACCAAGAATCAGAGCTTGCACTGCCCCAAAAACTGGATGGCGATTTTACCTTTGCTATAGCCACCGGCTCCGACCTGGTGCTCGTGCGTGACCACATCGGGTCGCATCCATTGTACTACGGATACCAGGATGGGGAGCTCTATTTCTCCTCTGAAGCAAAGGGACTGCTCGATGTAGTCACTGAGGTGAAAGAATTTGCACCTGGCCAGGTGTTTACCCTAGGAAGTGGGTTCCAGCCATATCCCATGCCATCTGACCCTGTTCCGTCATTCGAGACACCGGAGCAAGCAGCCAAGATACTCCACGAGCTACTCGAGACAGCAGTCAAGCGCTGCATGTCTGATGGCGCTGTTGACGGCATGCTCCTCAGCGGCGGCCTCGATAGCAGTGTCATCGCCCTGTTAGCTATAAAACACCGTCCTGGCATCAACACCTTTGTTGTTGGTATGGCCGATCAGGATGATATGCCGCGCGCACGGGAAATGGCTGGCCTTATCAGCAGCAATCATCACGAGAAGCTACTCACCGTGGATGATGTCACCAGGGTGTTGTCTAGTGCTATCTACCACCTGGAATCATTTGAGGACTCCTGTGT
>JADFUX010000077.1 GCA_015222255.1 Chloroflexota bacterium | reverse complement strand
GCTTTTCCTGTGGGTGTAGACAAGAATCTAAGTGTAGTTAGAGCTTCATCCACTTTCTTGCCCTTAACGGCATTTATGGCGAGCCGCGCCTTCCGCGGCGAAATACCGACATCCTTAGCTATGGCTCTGACTTTCATTATCTGTTATATCTGTGCACGCGCCGTTACCTTAGCTTTAGTGATATGCCCTCTGAATGTCCTGGTCGATGCAAACTCCCCCAGTTTATATCCTACCATGTTCTCGGTGACGAATATAGGTACATGCTTCCTACCATTGTGCACTGCGATAGTATGACCTATCATTTGAGGGAAAATGGTAGAGGCACGAGACCAGGTCTTTAGCACCGCTTTCTCCCCCGAGTTGTTAAGCATCTCCACCTTTTTGAGCAATTTGGCATCGCAAAAGGGTTCCTTCTTAGATGACCTCGACATCTAGTCCTCCTTGCGCCTCTTCATAATCAGGCTATCTGATGGTCTGTGTCTGCGCGTCTTAGGGCCTAGAGCTGGCTTCCCCCAAGGAGTCTTTGGTGGCATCCCTCGTGGGGCTCTACCTTCGCCACCTCCGTGAGGATGATCCCTAGGAGTCATGGCAGACCCGCGAACCGAAGGCCGAAAGCCTAGCCATCTCTTCCGCCCCGCTTTTCCCAATATGATATTCTCATGGTCAACATTACCTATCTGTCCAATGGTGGCCAAACATCTGCTGTGAAACTTGCGCAATTCTCCCGAAGGCAAGCGAAGTAAAGCGTACTTGCCCTCCTTACTCATAATTTGAGCAGCGCTTCCAGCGCTATGAACGACTTGGCCACCTTTGCCAGGCTCCAGTTCAACATTGTGCACCAAGGTACCCAAATGGATCAAACTCAACGGCAAGGCATTTCCGGGTTTCATTTCAGCATCTTCTCCCGCTTTTATGGTATCGCCCAAGTTGAGACCCAAAGGAGCAAGTATATACCGTTTTTCCCCGTCACAGTAGTGAATCAGGGCGATTCGAGCTGAGCGGTTGGGGTCATATTCAATAGAGGCTACTCTTCCCGGAATGCCAAGCTTATCTCTCTTGAAATCGATGATGCGAAGCTTACGCTTTGACCCACCGCCTCGATGACGAACTGTTATCACGCCTCGGCTATTCCTTCCCGCCTTCTTCTTGAGCGGCAGAAGCAAAGACTTCTCAGGAGAGACTTTGGTCAGTTCGTCAAAACTAGCACTAACCATGCCTCTTCGGCCTGGAGAAGTTGGCTTGTAGGTTTTCAACGCCATCAGCTAAGTCCTTTTGTCCTAAGTTATGGGTGACTCCTCTGCCAACGAGTTCTCCGCAGCAACTTTCTATGTTGGTGCTTTGCCATTTTTTTCTTCCGCTTCTTGATAACTGAGCCCAAATTAGATCCCCTCAAAGAATCCGATTTTGTGTCCAGACTTCAACGTAACTATCGCCTTCTTCCAAGACGAGCTTGTCACTTGCCTTTTGCCCATCCTTCGTGTCTTCCCTGGGACTGTCATAGTATTCACTTTAGCCACTTTCACGTCAAAACACCGCTCCACCGCTTCCTTGATTTGCTGTTTATTAGCCGCGCGCGCTACTTCAAAGGCATACTTATCTTCCTCATGAAGGACAGTAGCCTTCTCCGTGATCAAAGGATGCCGCAATACCTCATAAAGATGCATGGCTCTTACCCCCAAAATTCTCCGAATTTTCGGGGGCCCCCTGTCTGACTATCTTTCTTCCCCAAATTTGCTCCATGTCTCGCATTGCTGGAACAGTAGCTATCAGGGTTTTGTGAGAGAGCAAATCCAATACGTTGACTAGACGAGCAGGCAAGACTTTGATGCCAGCCAAGTTGTGACTTGCCTTAACAACATTGGGATCAGATTCAGCTGTGATAATCAATGCAGATGAACCAGCTCTTAGAGCCGATAAGATATCGACCATCTCCTTTGTCTTCGGCACCTCCAAGTGAAGCCCATCTATCACTCTCATGTCTTCTTCTCTAACCTTGGCAGATAGCACACATTTCAAAGCTAAGCGACGCATTTTCCTAGGCATAGACTGGCGATAGCATCGAGGATGTGGGCCAAAAGCTACTCCCCCTCCCCTAAGCAAAGGCGATTTTGCATTCCCTCTTCTTGCCCTTCCGGTGTGTTTCTGACGATAGAGCTTCCTAGTGCTCCCCACAACTTCGCCCCTGGTTTTCGTGCTTGCATTGCCTTGTCGTCTATTGGCCAATTGCCTTACGATTGTCTGGTGGACTACCGCTTCATTGAAGGGAACAGCAAAAACATCCTCACTCACGTCTATTTGCTCCACAATCTCGCCTCTCACATCATAAACAGAAACCTGCACCCTTCACCTCTTTCTCATGCCCTATTGATAATTAGTAATCCCCCTTTAGCCCCAGGCACCGCCCCATTAACCAAGAGCAAATGACGGTCCGTCTCCACCCCAATTACCTTTAGGTTACGTACAGTTACTTTGCTATGCCCCATATGTCCTGCCATACGCGTTCCCTTAAGCACCCGCCCAGGAAAAGTTCCGCCACCAATAGAGCCGGGGGCACGATGCCGGTCAGATTGACCATGACTTTTTGGTCCACCGGCGAAATGGTGACGTTTCACCACGCCGGCAAAGCCCCTTCCCTTGGATATTCCTCTTATGTTCACAAGGTTTCCTGGGCTCAAAAAGCTGACATCTACTTGTTCTCCTCGCTTGCTCGAGCTAACATCATCCACTCTGAATTCACGCAGAAATTTGAGTTGGCGTGTACCCTTGAGGTGTCCCTTTTCGCTAGAATTGAGTTTCTTCGCTTCCCCAAAACCTAGCTGAATAGCGTCATAGCCTTCCTTCCCCACACTCTTTATCTGGGTAACAAAGCAGGGGCCGGCCTCAATAGCAGTAACTACTACTGCCTCTCCGTCTTCCTTAAAGACCCGTGTGATGCCTATCTTCCTGCCAATAATACCGTGAATCATAGTCTCAACTATAGCCTTATGTTTACCTCTACCCCCGAGGGCAAATCAAGCTGGCTCAAAGCATCCACTGTTTTGGAGGTCGGCTGCAAGATATCAATAAGACGCTTGTGAGTTCGGATTTCGAATTGCTCCCTTGAGTCTTTGTCAATGTTAGGAGACCGAATTACGCAAAACTTCCCAATGTGCGTAGGCAGGGGCACGGGGCCAACAACAATAGCTCCCGTGCGCTCAGCTGTCTCTACTATTCGTAACGCTGACTGGTCAACCAACTTATGGTCAAACCCCTTGACTTTGACACGAATTCTCTGTTTAAGCATCTACTCCACTCCAACCTTGCCACGAAGTTGCTCAGCCAAGTTAGCAGGCAGATCTTGATAATGGCTGAGTTCCAAGGTATAAGTTGCCCTTCCCTGGCTAAGCGACCTGAGAGCGCTAGCATAGCCAAAGGCTTCTGCCAAAGGAATAAAAGAGCGAACAACGCAAGCCTCACCATGGGCCTCAATGCTGTCAATATGACCCCTTCGCGAATTCAAATCTCCAATAATATCACCTAAGAACTCAACTGGAGCTAGTATCTCCGCCTTCATGATTGGTTCGACAATAACGGGCTTGGCTTTTCTAATACCATTATGAATAGCCATAGAGCCTGCTATCTTGAAAGCTATATCTGAGGAATCAACCTCATGGAAGCTACCATCAAACAAAGTCACTTCCATGTCCACCACGGGGTATCCAGTTGATCCACTTTGCAAAGCCTCCCTTATCCCTTGTTCCACGGACGAAACATATTCTTTTGGTATGGCTCCGCTTCGAATTCGATCACGAAACCGGAAGCCGCTGCCCCGATCCCCTGGCTCGAGCTTAAGCCAAACGTGCCCATATTGCCCTTTGCCGCCTGATTGCCGAATAAATCTCCCTTCGGCCTCCACAGCGACAGTGATCGTTTCCTTGTAAGCTACCTGCGGCTTGCCAACCTTCGCCTTCAGTCCAAATTCGCGAGACATACGCTCTATCAATACTTCAAGGTGCAGTTCGCCCATCCCAGAGATAAGAGTCTGACCTGTTTCCGCGTTATTGCGAATCTTGAAGGTAGGGTCTTCCTGAGAAAGCTTGCCCAAGATATCATCCAGCTTTTCCTCGTCGGCTTTGCTACTGGGTTCAATGGCCATGGAAAGCACCGGCTCAGGAAAGCGAATAGGCTCGAAAAGAACGGGGCGGGTAAAATCGCAAAAGGTATCCCCGGTGGACGTTTTTTTCAATCCCACGGTAGCTGCGATATCTCCCGCATAAACCTCCTTCACTTCTTCGCGATGATTCGCATGCATAGTAAATAGTCTCCCTAACCTTTCTTTCTCACCTGCAGAGGAGTTAAAGACTTGTGCTCCAGTAGCTATCCTCCCGGAATAAACCCTGAAATAGACTAGCCTACCAACGAAGGGATCAGAAACCACCTTGAAGGCCAAAGCTGAGAAGGGTGCTTTGTCACTTGCTTGACAAAGGATTTCCTTGCTCGTCTTAAGATCAGTTGCAGGAGTCGGTGGTACATCTACGGGTGAAGGAAGGTAATCACCGATGGCATCAAGCAAGGGCTGGATTCCCTTATTCCTTAAGGCACTGCCGCAAAGAACAGGTACTATCACGTTAGCAATAGTCAGCTTTCTGATAGCCGCTTTGAGCCGAGAGACAGCAATTTCTTTTCCCTCTAAGTAGGCTAACATAATCCCATCGTC